>NZ_JANSIR010000095.1:165510-167106 GCF_047462155.1 Synechococcus sp. OH2 | reverse complement strand
CCGAACCCAGCCCCGCTCCGGCGGCCAAGCGACCGACGGTGCTCCCTCCCCCTCGACGAGCCGCCTCTGGGCCCGAGCCACCGCAACGGGCCTCTGAATCCGGTCGCCACGACCTTTCGGAGGCGCCCTCCCCCAGCGGCGCTCCTACCTCTCGTCCTGCCGAGGAAAAGGTTTCTGCCCCTCAAGCTGGGCAGCGCCCGCGTCCGCAATTGGTGGGGGCGCCTGTTCGCCCTGGCACTCGTCCCGAGCCACGCCCGCCAGTGGTCAAGAAGGAAGAGAGCTCCGGCAGCGGCAAAGCTGAGGAGGCTCCTCGTCCGCAGCGACGGCTGGAATTGGTAGGGCCTCCTACCCGTCCTGTGGCTAAGCCTGTTCCCCCTGAGCCAGCTGCTTCCCCTCGCTTACCAGAAGGGATCCCTGAGGAACGCCCCACCCCGGTGTTGGCTGAAGCTCCCGTGCGGCCTGCTGCGCCCAAAATCAAGCGCAAGACGGTAGAAGAAGAGGACGAGGAACTGCAAGCCCTCGAACGACGGGCCAGCCGCACTCAGGCCAAGCGCAAACGCAGCCGCAGAAGAGAGGAAGGAGACGGAGACGTTCTGGATTTGGATCCCTTGACCGTCATCTCCGCTGTCAAGCAGGCGGAGCTGAACGCTCTCAAACCCTTGGCGCGCCCCACCGCCAAGCCCCCCTCCTATCGTCCGCCCGCGGCAGCGGCTGCTCCCGCCGCTCGCCCTCGCCCGGCTGCTAACCGCCCCCAGCGGCCATCGGCCTCTGCCGAAGCTAGCGCTCCTGAGGCGGCAGCAGAATCCTTGCCAGAAGAGAAGGTATTGCTCCTGGAGGGCAGCCTCACCGTGCAGGAATTGGCCCGCCGCCCGCGGGTGGCCGAAACCGAGATCATCAAAACCCTCTTCTTCAAAGGGGTGAGGGTGACCATCAACCAGGTTTTGGACGAGTCGCTGGCTGAGTCGGTAGCCAAAGAGTTGGGCTACGAAGTGCGTCGGCCCGAGGCAGAGCCCAAAGCTAAGAAAACCGAGATGCTCGATCTGGAGGACATCGAGCATCTGGTGCCCCGTCCGCCAGTGGTGACCATCATGGGCCACGTGGATCACGGCAAAACCACCCTGCTCGATGCCATCCGCCACACCAATGTGGCCCAGGGCGAGGCGGGCGGGATCACCCAGCGCATCGGCGCCTACCACGTGGACGTGGACTTTGAAGGCCAGAAGCGACGCATTGTTTTCCTGGATACTCCCGGCCACCAGGCTTTTACCGCCATGCGCGCCCGCGGTGCCCGCGTCACCGACATTGCCGTTTTGGTGGTGGCTGCCGATGACGGGGTGCAGCCGCAGACGCTGGAGGCCCTCAGCCACGCTCGGGCGGCCCAGGTTCCGATCATCGTGGCCATCAACAAGATCGACAAGCCCGGCAGCCAGCCGGAGCGCATCAAGCAGCAGTTGGCGGAGCACGGGTTGTTGCCGGAGGAGTGGGGTGGCGACACGCCCATGGTAGAGGTCAGCGCCCTTACCCGCCGCAACCTAGACGCGCTGCTGGAGATGATCCTGTTGGTGGCGGATGTGGCCGAGCTGCAGGCCAACCCCA
>NZ_JANSIR010000095.1:145180-165364 GCF_047462155.1 Synechococcus sp. OH2 | reverse complement strand
GTGATCGAAGCCCACCTGGACAAGGCCCGCGGCCCGGTGGCGACTCTGCTGGTGCAGAACGGTACCCTGCGGGTGGGCGATACCCTGGTGGCCGGCGCTGTGCTGGGCCGAGTCAAAGCCATGATGGACGACCGCGGCCAGCGGCTGCAGGAAGCCGGGCCCTCTTCAGCGGTGCAACTGTTGGGCCTGGAGGAGGTGCCGGCGGCGGGGGATGAGTTCCAGGTGTACACCGACGAGAAAGAAGCCCGGCGGATTGCTGAGGAGCGGGCGGAAGCGCTGCGGCAAGCCCGTCTGCAACAGGCGCTGCTGTCGCGGCGGGTGAGTTTGGGCAGCATCTCTGCCAAGGCTCAGGAAGGCCAGCTCAAGGAGCTGAACCTCATTATCAAGACGGATGTCCAGGGATCCGCCGAGGCCATCCAGACGGCTTTGCAGGAGCTGCCCCAAGAGGAAGTGCGGTTGCGGGTGCTGCTGGCGGCCCCTGGGGAGATTACAGAGACTGACGTGGATTTGGCGGCAGCTAGCGACGCCATTATCCTCGGTTTCAACACCACCTTCGCCCCCGGCGCGCGGCAGGCTGCCGACGACAAGGGGGTGGATGTGCGCGAATACGACATCATCTACAACCTGCTGGACGACTTGCGGGCAGCGATGGAGGGCCTGCTGGAGCCGGAGGAGGTGGAAGAGCCCTTGGGCCAGGCGGAAGTGCGTATGGTGATCCCCATCAGCCGCGGTGCGGTTGCCGGTAGCTACGTGCTCTCCGGCAAGGTGCAGCGCAATGCTCTGGTGCGGGTTCGCCGCAAAGGGGAGGTGGTTTACGAAGGACGCCTCGACTCCCTCAAGCGCTTCAAGGACGACGTGCGGGAGGTGGCCGCCGGTTTCGAGTGCGGGATCGGCATCGAGAAGTTCCACGCTTGGCAAGAGGGGGACATCATCGAGGTCTACCAGATGGTCACCAAGCGACGGACACTGGCTCCTGCCTAGTCCCAGCCGGTGGTAGAGTTTCAGGGATCCCAGCCCCAAGGGATCCCTGGGGAGAGTTTCCCCCCAAAGCAATGGAGAAAATCTTAAGTGGCCAGAGGGAGGAAATGGATGCAACAGAGCCAGAGACTGAGCCAGATGTTGTTTGTGACGCTGCGGGAGGATCCCGCCGAAGCAGAACTGCCCAGCCACAAGTTGCTGCTGCGGGGCTGCTTTATCCGGCGGCTCTCCCCGGGGATCTACACCTATTTGCCGCTCCTCTGGCGGGTGCTGCAGAAGATCTCGGACATTGTCCGGGAAGAGATGAACGCCATTGGCGCTCAGGAGTGTCTGCTGCCCCAGTTGCAGCCGGCGGAGATCTGGCGGGAATCGGGCCGCTGGGACGTGTACACCCAAGCCGAAGGGATCATGTTTGCCCTCAAAGATCGGCAGGGACGCGAGCAGGCCCTGGGCCCCACCCATGAAGAGGTGATCACCCTGCTGGCGCGGGATCTGATCCGCTCCTATCGCCAGTTGCCGCAGACCCTCTATCAAATCCAGACCAAGTTCCGCGACGAGATTCGGCCCCGCTTTGGCCTGATGCGTGGGCGGGAATTCATCATGAAAGACGCCTACTCCTTCCACGCCAACGAAGAGAGCCTGCGCCAGACCTACCAGGACATGTACCGGGCCTACAGCCGCATCCTGCGCCGCTGCGGGCTGGAGTTTCGCGTGGTGGATGCCGACGCCGGAGCCATTGGCGGGCCATCCGCGGCTTCTCAGGAGTTTATGGTGTTGGCCTCTGCCGGCGAAGACGAGATCCTCTACACCCCCGATGGCTCTTATGCCGCCAATGTGGAGAAGGCCGTCTCCCTTCCGCCACCGGCAGCAGACTCCCCCTACACCACCTTCCAGGTTCTGGACACGCCGGGAACCGAAACCATCGAGAAGCTGGCCGATTTCTTGAAGATCTCCCCCACGCTGATTGTCAAAAACGTCCTCTACCAAGCCCTTTACGACAACGGCCTGCGGGTGGTGGTGCTGCTGAGCATTCGCGGCGATCAAGAGGTGAATGAGGTAAAACTGGCCAACCACCTCAGCCGTCTGGCGGAGCGTTACCAGGCCCACAAATTGCTCACCCTCACCCTGGCGGACGCGGAGATCCAGAAAAGCTGGCAAGGGGATCCGATCCCGGTGGGCTACATCGCCCCCGACCTACCGGATAGCTGCCTGGGCCGGCAGAAACACTTTGCCCCTCAGATCTTGCGCCTAGTTGACCAGACGGCAGCCCTGCTGAAAAACTTTGTAACCGGCAGCAACCAGGTGGGGCGGCACGTGGTGGGGGCCAACTGGGGCGAACAGTACCCTCTGCCGGAGGTGGTGGACGTGCGCAAAGCCCAGGCGGGGGATCGCTGTCTGCTCAACCCCGACCAGATTCTGGAAACCGCCCGTGGCATCGAGATTGGGCACATCTTCCAGTTGGGCCTCAAGTTTTCGCTGCCGATGCGGGCCACCTTTACCGACGAGCAGGGCGTCGAGCAGCCGCTGTGGATGGGCTGCTACGGCATTGGGGTATCGCGCCTGGCCCAGGCGGCGGTGGAACAATCCCACGATGCCCATGGGATCATCTGGCCGGTGGCCATTGCCCCCTATCACGTGGTGGTGGTGGTGCCTAACGTCTCCGACCCGGAGCAGATGCAGGTGGCGGAAAAGTTGGTGCAGGAACTGGCTGCTGCCGGCATCGAGACCCTCTGGGACGACCGGGACGAGCGGGCCGGCGTCAAGTTCAAAGATGCGGATCTCATCGGGATCCCTTACCGCCTTACCACCGGGCGCAGTCTTAAGCAGGGCAAGGTGGAATTGGCCGAGCGGGCCACCGGCCAAGCGGTAGAAATTCCCATTGAGGAAGTGGTGGCTACCCTGAAAGAGCGGATTGCTGCTGCCCTAGCCGTGCCAGATTGAGTAGGGCTTTTGTCGTCACCAATGCTGAAAGGCAGCCTCGATTATCTATTGCGCGGCAAGAACATCCTGCTGGTGGTGGAAGCCAAAAAGGACGATCTGACGCGGGCTTTTGTCCAAATGGCGGTGGAGATGATCGCCCTGGCCCAGGTGGAGCCGCAAACGCAGATCTACGGCGCCGTCACCATCGGATCTATCTGGCAATTCGGACAGATCCTTGGGGATCCACAGACAATCCGACAAGACTTGACCTTGTACCGAGTACCGGAAGATCTGGAGAGCGTTGCCGGCATCCTCACGGCCATAGTAGGGGATCCCAGCCAACCATGAAACCCAAAACCCTCTGGTTTGCCCTGCAATTGATGGTGGCCGCTGCGGTTATCAGCGCGGCCATCAAATACGGTGGCCCCTATCTGGCCTTGCCGGAGACCCTGCCGGTGATCCTCGCCATGATCGTCTCGCCCACCTTGGTCATGGCCGGGATCCTGTGGCGCTGGCAACAGCGGTCTTCTCTTTCCCCAACCCGCGTCCAAGAGGCCCTGCCAACTGCAAACTCTGAGAACCCAAAAGTCTCTCAGCCGCCTTCCGATTGACCCTCACCCCCAGCCCCTCTCCCAGAGGTGAGCCCTCACCCCCAGCCCCTCTCCCAGAGGGAGAGGGGAGCTTGGCCGCCACTGCCAGACCGGCAGGCCGACAACCTCAGTCCAACTAAGTGGACAGCCTACTGCTGGGTGAGGCGCAAAGTCACCGTCGGGCTGGTTTGGTTGCCAGAGGTGGCCGTGAGATTGATCTGATACACGGTGCCGGAGGCCGGAATGGGCGGCCGCACCGTAACGGTGAAGCGGCCTTGGGCATCGGCTTGCACGGTTTGGTTGGTCACCGTCTGTTGGGCGCTGATGATGCCCCCCAGCGAGGTCGAAGCCGTTACATTCACCCGCACGGAAGCATTGGGAGCCGTGGTGCCCTGCAGCGTAAAGGAAGAGCCGGCAACCCGATCCCCATCGCGCAAGTTGGTGATCTGGGGCAGCAGGCTGGAGGGGCTGATCGTCGCGGAAACCTCTTGGGTGGTGAGCCGCTGGATCCCCCCAGTAGCCCCCTCGATCAGGCGGGCCGGCTGCTCTGCAGTCATAAAGCGCACCTGGCCGTTGTTTTCTAAGCGAGCGATGACGATCCCCTCACGGGTAGTATCCTTCGGCTCAATCAAGGCATTGACCACATAGGTGCCGCTGGAAACTTCCTGAGCTGGCAGAGTTTGCACCTGCCGTCCGTCCTGGACAAGGTAAACGGTTACTCGGCTGGAGGGAGTGCCCTTGACAGTTACCAGCAGGATCTCGCCCGCGGCCAAGGGGCGATTGCCGGCGTTGTGATCCACCAGGTCGATAGAGGCGCGGACGGGGCTGCCCACGGTGAAGCTCCAGGTAACACGGCGGGTCACCCCCTGGGTGTTGGTGAACTCCAGCAGGACTTCCCGCCGTCCAGGCGGCAAGGGCTGGGCAGGACGGTAGGTGAAGAAATCCCGGGTAATCACCGACTCAGCAGTAACATCTTTGCCGTCCAGAAAAACCCGCACCGTCTCCGGGCGCACGCTGACCCCATCTTGGCTACGAAAAGAAGCGGAGATCGGCGAGGTGGGCTCCACATTAGTGGCCGCTTGAGCCGGGTTGGGATCCGTAATTTGCTGAGCCCTTGCCGGCGGGCCCGACAACCCCACAACAGCAGCGCCGATCAGCAAGGCACGGGGAAACCAAGAATACAAGTTATCGCTCATGAGACCATCCAAAATAAGGTTAAGCTGGCCTATAGGTGAGTAGCCCAGAGGCGGAGCAAAGTCAACCTAGACCTCCTGTTTGCATCCTGTCACAGGGGTCGATTGCTGTCGATACGCCTACACCTCCGCCTGGCTCTCCCCTAGACCCAACCCCAGTGTCAGATTTAGGTAAGGTTAACTGCCATCTAACGCCTAGGGCAAGGTTG
Source organism: Synechococcus sp. OH2 (assembly GCF_047462155.1). NCBI lineage: Bacteria > Bacillati > Cyanobacteriota > Cyanophyceae > Synechococcales > Synechococcaceae > Synechococcus > Synechococcus sp. OH2. The sequence goes on along the minus strand of NZ_JANSIR010000095.1, from coordinate 160,474 downwards.
AGAAGGCAGCCGCGAAAGCCCAGAGGCTACATTTTGCCCGTTCAAGCTGGCATCAATTCACGAAAATAGCGCCTGTCTCTTGTAAATCGAGACAATGGTCGCCGGAGACATCGTTGACCAGGCGCACTTCTACGGTGATGACATTCAAGGGATCCACGCTCACCCGGTAGCCCACCGGAGCCAACATTGGCGTGTTGATGGCCATGCAATTGGGGATGGGCAGGTTGCTCAGGCGCAAGGTTTCTCCGGCAGCCAGTTCCGATACGTTCTGGCGCGGATCGGTAAAGCCGTATTCCAGAGGCAGGCCGGTGCGATTGCGGATCACCAGCTCGGCAGGCAGGTTGGGGTTGAAGCGAGCCACCGGGCGATCGAAAACCGATTGATCCACACCCACCGGCAGGCGCGGCAGCGGCACCGTCTGAAAGGCAGGCTGAGCGACAGCACGGTGTCCACCCACCCAGGCTGACAAAGCGGCCATGATCAAGCCAATTCTTTTGCTTCGTTTCGCGTACCTCATGCTTCTGCCTCAGAATACGCCTTGTACAGAATTGAGATGCCCTTCCTCGCCTGCTTGTATTGTTCCCAAAAAGGGCTGGCCGGGCCAGATGGCCGCTGTTTTTTCAAGGGTAGGCCCCAACAAGGGCCATCGCCGCGCCGCCCAGCTTAAGATCCCATGGGAGGAAGTTAACGCTGCAAAGGGAGACATGGCTATGCCAGAAGAATCAGAAAAACCAGAGAAAAGCTACTCCTGGAAGGGCAGTGCCAATGCGGGCCGGGTACTGACGATTTTGGCCGTCGTGGGGGGAGTGGTCATTCTACTGGCGGGCTTCCTACAGTAGGCCGAGCTGTCAGACCCAAAGTTGGCGCAAGAACATCCGCCTATCGCTGGAAGCCAACGTTTTCCCTGCTATGAAACTATGAAACAACTTTCTCGCTCCCTTCTCCCACAAGGGGAAAAGGGTTGGGGGAGCAAGTGTCTCAACCTTGCTTGAAACAACCGCAATGTTTTGCAAGTCCTGCTAACAAGTTGTCAGCCTTCGCTAAGTCTTGTCAAGTTGTGCCACCGTCGGGCAGCAAAAAAGACCCAGCAGGGATCCCTGCTGGGCTCAGGCCGGAGGAGCAAAAATCCTAGCCTAGGAGCTGACGAGCGGTATTGAGCACATTCTCCACCGTAAAGCCGAACTTCTCCATGCAGACAGAGCCGGGGGCGGAGGCGCCAAAGCGGTCGATGCCGATGGCCACCCCCTCAAAGCCCAGGTACTTGTGCCAGCCAAAGGTGGATCCCGCCTCGACGGAGATGCGCTTGGTAACATTGGGGGGCAAGACGGAGTCGCGGTAGCTCTGAGGCTGGGCCTCGAACAGCTCCATGCAGGGCATGGAAACCACCCGTACCGCTCGGCCTTCCTGCTGCAGTTGAGCAGCAGCCTTCACCGCCAGCTCCAGCTCTGAGCCAGTGGCAATCAAGATAAGCTCCGGGTTGGGAGCATCCACCACCACATAGGCCCCCTTGGCTACCCCCTCAATGGAGGTGCCTTCTACGGGGTTGACCGCCTGCCGGGTAAACACCAGCACCGACGGGGTGGACATGGCCTCGAGGGCCACCTGGTAGGCTCCCACCGTCTCGCGGGCGTCCGCCGGGCGGATGACGTAGAGGTTGGGGATGGCCCGCAGAGAGGCCAGCGTCTCAATGGGCTGGTGGGTGGGACCGTCTTCTCCTAGGGCCACTGAGTCGTGGGTCATGATGTGCAACACCCGCGCCCGCGAGAGGGCCGACAGCCGGATGGCCGGCCGCATGTAGTCGCTGAAAACCAAGAAGGTGGCGTCGTAGGGAATGAGGCCGCCGTGCAGAGCCATGCCATTGGCGATGGCTCCCATGCCGTGTTCCCGTACCCCGAAGCGGAAGTTGCGCCCGTGGTAGGAGCCGGCCTGAAACTCCGGGATCCCCTTCAAGTAGGTCATGTTGGAATGGGCCAGATCGGCGGATCCCCCCAGCAGCTCTGGCACCGCCTTGGCCAGGGCGTTGAGACAAAACTTGGAGAGGTTGCGGGTGGATTCTTTGCCAGTTTCGGCAATGGGAGCCAACGCTTCTTTCCAGCCCGCAGGCAGCTCCCCGGCCATGATGCGCTTGAACTCGGCGGCCTCTTCCGGGTAGGCCTTCTCGTAGGCGGCAAAGCGCTCGTTCCACTCCGCCTCGGCTTTGGCCCCTTTATCGATGGCCTGGCGGAAGTGGGCCAGCACCTCGTCGGGGATGTAGAACTCCGGCTCCAGCGGCCAGCCCAAGTTTTGTTTGGTGAGCTTGACCTCTTCTGGCCCCAGGGGCGCCCCGTGGACGCTCTCGCTGCCAGCTTTGTTGGGGGATCCGTAGCCAATGGTGGTCTCGACGATGATCAAAGAAGGCTTGTCGGTGACCTCCTTGGCTTTTTGGATGGCTTCCGCGATCCCCTTCAGGTCGTGGTTGCCATCCTCCACTTTTTGCACGTGCCAGCCGTAGGCCTCATAGCGCTTGCCCACATCTTCGGTAAAGGCAATTTCCGTGCTGCCGTCGATGGAGATGTGGTTGCTGTCGTAGAGCATGATCAGCTTGCCCAGTTTGAGGTGGCCGGCCAGCGAGGCCGCTTCCGAGGCCACCCCCTCCATGTTGCAGCCATCACCCAAGATCACGTAGGTGTAGTGATCCACAATCGTGTGGCCGGGCTTGTTGAAGCGGGCCGCCAAGTGGGCCTCGGCAATCGCCAGCCCTACCGCATTGCCCACCCCCTGTCCCAGCGGGCCGGTGGTCACCTCCACACCGGGAGTTTCAAAGTTTTCCGGGTGCCCGGGAGTTTTGGATCCCCACTGGCGAAACTGCTTGATGTCCTCCAGACTAACATCAAAGCCCGTCAGGTGCAGCAGGGCATATTGCAGCATGCAGCCGTGGCCCGCCGAGAGGACAAAGCGATCCCGATCCACCCACTTGGGGTTGCGGGGATTGAACTTCAAAAACTGCTGCCAAAGCACATAGGCCATGGGTGCTGCCCCCATCGGCAGGCCGGGGTGGCCGGAGTTGGCTTTCTGAACAGCATCCACCGCCAAAAAACGAATCGTGTTGATGGCAAGTTGTTCCAGGGAGGGAGGAGCAGCAACAACCATGTGGGATCCCTATCGCTCGACATTCGCTTTCCAGTATGCCTTGACACTCCCACGGCCTAAAGGCGGGGGATTCTTACGCAGTTCAACAACAAACTCGTAAAGGCGCTGTCAAGACGCCTCTAGACGGTTCCTTGAGGCAAAACCCCAAGGTTCTGCTGACTTTCCTGTTCACGTCAGCGGGACGGAGTCCTTGGAGGTTGGCTGAGACGTTGACACCTCCCGGACGCTTGCCACCGGTCGGGTTTTTCACCGTTTTAGGGGTTCGCCTGGGAACGCTACGCCTCGGTGACAACTATACCATTGGCGAGCAACTAAAGTTGCTTACGGGCTTTTCCGCCCTGCACTCAAGTGCGGGGCTACCAAGCTATCCTTCTGTGTTTTGGGCCTCGCTTCCGAAGCAGTGGGGATCCATCAAGCTGGGAATTGGCCGGGGTCGGTCTCGGCTGGGCAAGATGACAGGCTAAGCTGAGAGATACGCTTGCCACCATTTCTGGTGGGTTGGAGGGTTTTCATTGAGCGCTGTTTCTTCGCCTAGCGGTAAACCGCCCTGGCTGCGGGCCAAAGCCCCCCAACGGGCCGCGTCTGTCCAGCAACTGCTGCGGGACTTGGGCCTGAACACGGTTTGCGAAGAGGCTTCCTGTCCCAACTTAGGGGAATGCTTTGCCAACGGCACCGCCACCTTCTTGATCATGGGCCCGGCCTGTACCCGTGCCTGCCCCTACTGCGATATCGACTTCACCAAACGGCCTTTGCCCTTGGATCCCACTGAGCCGCTGCGGGTGGCAGAAGCCGTGCAACGGCTGGGGTTGCGCCACGCGGTCATTACCTCGGTGAATCGGGACGACCTGCCGGATGGCGGAGCCAGCCAGTTTGTTGCTTGCATTACCGAAATCCGCCGCCGCCTGCCCCGGACGACCATCGAGGTCTTGATCCCAGATTTATGTGGCAACTGGCAGGCCTTGGAGCAGATTCTCGCTGCCCGCCCAACGGTGCTTAACCACAACACGGAAACCGTGCCCCGCCTCTACCGACGAGTGCGCCCCCAGGGGAACTACGAGCGCTCCCTGCGGCTTCTGGAACTGGCACGGCAATGGGATCCGGGCCTCTACACCAAGTCAGGGGTGATGCTGGGCTTAGGAGAGACCGCCGAGGAGATTTTACAGGTGATGCAAGATCTGCGCCGGGTGGGCTGCGACATCCTCACTCTTGGCCAATACCTGGCGCCCAGCCCCAAACACCTGCCGGTGGAGCGCTATGTCACCCCAGAAGAGTTCGACCATTGGCGGCAAGTGGGGGAAGAGCTAGGCTTTCTGCAGGTGGTGTCCTCCCCTCTCACCCGCAGCTCCTACCATGCCGAAGCCGTGCAAGAGCTGATGCGGCGCTACCCGAAAAGGGGATCCCCTGCTGAGAGCGTCTTGCCAAGCTAGATCAGAAGTCCTGAGGTGTTGTTGTGGCGCAACGCTTCTCCCGGAAAGACCACAGGCCTAGTTGGTAGGGATTTCTGGCATCTTCTTTGGTAAAGATGCAGTAGGATTTGGTAAAGATGCAGTAGGATCGAACTGAAGAGAGAGGAGGGGCAGGCGGTTGCGTCCTCGCTGCCGCTACCAGGCAGCAGGATGAGGAAAGTCCGGGCTTTCAGAAGAACACACCGCTGGGGAAACTCCCAGTGCGGGTAACCGCGAGGATAGTGCCACAGAAACATACCGCCGATGGCTGGGATCCCACCCAGTGCAGGTAAGGGTGCAAAGGTGGGGTAAGAGCCCACCAGCAGCGTCGTGAGGCGCTGGCTCGGTAAACCCCGGTGGAAAGCAAGGCCGCAGCCGCAGGACTATGGCTGTTCTTCGCCCCTGTTGGCTGCATCGAGGTCACGGTACTCAACCATTGGTTGGGGAAGGGTGTCCTCGGTGGTAGTGAGCCGCTAGAGGGTGGTGGCAACATCACTCCCAGAGAGATGACCGCCAGTGTGGGTCGCCCCTTGGAGCACCCCACTACAGAACCCGGCTTACAACCTCCTCATCTCTTCTCTTTTTTGGGTTTTTTGGGATTGCCAACCTCGAGGGAGTCCTTCGGAGGGGGGCTTCTTAAGTTTGTCTCATACCCGTCAAGGCCGCCATCCACAGCTCTACGCAGGCTTGGAGGAGGAAGGGAACGCTGCTGCTAGGAGTGCCCTTGTCCGCTTGCTTAGCTGGGGGCTTGTCAGAGGCGCTGGAAGGCAGGCCAGCGGTAACGGCTAACACTGCTGTCCCTAAAATCATGAGGTGGAGAACTCCAGCAGCGGCCTGAAGGCGATCAGAGTCAATGGCTTGTAGCTCCGGGCTAGGGAGCTGCTGAAGGTAGTGGGCTAGCTGCTCTTGCGCCTTCAGGAAGCCTGCTCTCAAGGCACGGCGATGCTCCTCGGAGTAGAAGCCTGCTTCTCCCACCAACGAGCGCACCAGCTCAGGGTTATTAGCTAGGGCTTGGAAGCAGGTTTGGACATAGCGGAGGAGAATGGCTTGTAGCTCAGAGCCCCGGAAGGTAGCGGGATCCGCTGGGAGGGGTAAGTCGGCAATGCCGGAGAAAACTCCCAGCTCAGCAAATACAGCCAGGAGCAGTCCCTGCTTGCTGCCAAAGTGACGAAACAGGGTTACTTCATGAACGCCGGCCAAGTCTGCAATTTGACGGGTGGTGGTCTGAGTGATGCCCTGGCGGACGAAGAGGTCTCGAGCCGCGTTCAGCAGCCTTTGCCGGGAAGAAGGACGTGCCATGGTAGGTGATGGGGTAAGAAGTCAAGAGGAAGCGCTCAAGGTAGGAGCAATCTGCAAGTAGCACTTGCATTTGAGGTGAAATATCGTTAAGCTTAACCTCAGGCGAGATCAAACCTGCTGCCTTTCTGCTCTCTCATAGCGGCTTTCACTGCTGGGGCTTGCTTGGCCATGCCTTCAGGGATCCCGGCTTGCCTTTCAGGGAGGCGAGCTCGTTGTAAGCTAAGTCAGGGATGCGGTGGCCTTTGCATGAGAAGCAACTTTGGGAGGAGGTATTTGATTCTGCGCTGCCCTTACTCCTTTTCTGAGGTTTTGCTGGTTCATGGCCGTTTCCCTTCCCACCCAATCGCTGGACAACCCCAACCGTTCTGCTTCGCTCGCTCAGCCTGAGCCCCAAAAGTCTTTTCGGTTTGCCTGGGAATTTGTTCTTTTTTTCGTTGTTTTTCACGCCCTCGCTTTGGTGGGCGGCATCGTTTGCTTTTCCTGGCCAGCCTTGGGGGTGGCCCTATTGCTTCACTGGTGTTTCGGCAGCTTGGGCATCTGCCTGGGGTATCACCGTCTTCTTAGCCATCGCAGCTTCCAAGTGCCCAAGTGGCTCGAATATGTCTTTGCTACCTTCGGTGCTCTCGCCATCCAGGGGGGGCCAATTTTTTGGGTGGCCGGCCATCGTCAGCATCACGCTTTTACGGAAGACGAAGAGCGGGATCCCTACTCTGCTCGCAAAGGCTTTTGGTGGAGCCACCTGCTCTGGCTCATTTACCAACGGGAAGAGTTTTTTAATCGTGAGAAGTATTCTGCCTTTGCGCCGGATTTGGCTCGGGATCCTTTTTATCGTTGGCTAGACCAGTATGGGCTGCTGCTGCAACTGCCGCTGGCTGTAGTGCTTTACCTGCTCGGCGGTTGGCCGTTCGTTATCTACGGCATCTTTGTGCGGACAGTGCTGCTGCTGCACTGCACCTGGTTGATTAACTCTGCCAGCCACTTCTGGGGCTATCGGACGTTCGAAAGCAATGACAATGCCCGTAACCTTTGGTGGGCGGCTCTGCTCACCTACGGCGAAGGTTGGCACAACAACCATCACGCCGACCCGAAGTGCGTGAAAGCAGGTTTGCGCTGGTGGGAAATTGACATGACCTACTGGGTCATTTGGGTGTTGGCGCGACTGGGTTTGGCTCGTAAGTTGCACCTGCCCGCTCAAGGTCAGCCAACTCGCTAAACTGTCTCTGCCTCAGAGCTTCTAGAACCCTCGATAAAGTCACCCTGGCCGTACGGGCAATTCTTGCTAAGACAGTTCGTTGCGCTGCTCGGTGGATCCCTCTCCCAAAAAAGGGAGAGGGGTTTAGGGTGACGGGCCTGTATGCGCTAGCGTAAGCTCGTTAGCAGCGCAGAGCACTCAAGCTCTGTCTCGACCTAGCTTGGAGCTGCTGCCCAGTTATCGGTTCCGGTTGGAAGGGAAGTCAATATCTCCCTGCGGGGAGCTGGCAGGGCTCGCCAGATAAGCCAGAGGTCTCGCGCTGGCGACGAGTAGCCAACCTTTCATTCTTTTTCGGCAATGCAGGAGGGCTAGTCCTGTAAGGGGCTGTACTGCCATGTCCCGTAGTGGTCAAGAACGCGCTGAACTTGCTCTGGGTCAGCGTCAGCCTCCTGGCGAATTTGCAGCGCCTCGATTTGGCTATCGGAATAGCGAAAGAGGGGGTCTTTTCTCCATTCCAGCTCTGCTTCCACACCTGGAATGCAGGCCAAATGGGCAGCCACCTCTCGATAAACCATCAGGGGCATGGAATCGTAGCGAACAGCGTAACGTTTCAGCTTAGGGATGCCCACGGATGACAACTCAACCTACGCAACTCAAAATGCAGCTACCTCCAGCCAAACTCAGGACTTCCCAAGGGCTCTGCGCAGCTTCTTTTTCCCCCTCACCGTCGCTCCCTCTCTCAGAAGCAATCGCGGTGCAAAACGCAAAAAACCCCCGATTAAAACTCTACGTTGGGCGTTTGGCTACTGGTAAAGCAAGATGGGGCTAGGCAATTTTGTCATCCACTAGGGTGCAGCAATTGACCTGATCCAGGCAAATCTTTCCCCATTGCAGAGCCCAGCGCACCAAAGCGACGCGATTTGACGTTCGCGTCTTGCTCAGAATGTTGCTGATGTGATTGTCAACAGTGCGCTTGCTGATTTCCAAGCGCTCTGCAATGTCCTGATTGGTCAGACCCGCTGCGATTAACTCGAGAACCTGCAGCTCACGCTCCGACAACAAATCAGCGGAATGATAATCGGCGCCCATTCCGAATGCCCAGGGTACAAACTGTAAGGATTACCTAGACCAATTCTAGGGGATCCCCTCCAAGATGGATAGTCCCGCCGCAGGAAAATCTGCGGCAATTCTCAGGCCGAAGGGTTTGGCGATGTTGACGGGAGCGCTTCTGGGCAGCTTTCACAGGGCATCGGCGCGTTTCCGGGGCAGTTCCACCTGCACCCACAGCCCACCTGCTTGTGGGTGATTGCGCAGGCGGATTGTGCCGCCGTGAAGTTCCACAATTTGCCGCACGATCGCCAGCCCCAGGCCGGTGCCGCCTTTGCTGCGAGCCCGCGCCGCATCGGTGCGGTAAAAGGGTTGAAAGACCAGCTCAAATTGATCCTCCGGCAGGCCAGGGCCGTGGTCGTACACCTCCAGCCGCACCTGGGATCCCTGTTCCAAGAGCAGCACGTGGACAGGGGAGTCGGGCGCGCCATATTTGACGGCGTTGTCCAAGAGGTTGAGGATGAGGCGGTAGAGGCGCTGTTCATCTCCCCAGAGATAGAGCTGGGAGGGGCTGCTCAGGTGCAGTTCCTGGTGACGGGGCTTGGCCAGCGGTTCTAAGCTCTGCCAGGCTTCGCGCACCAAGGCTGCCAGATCCACCCAGCGCCATTGGGAGCGGGATCCGGCCCCCAAGTTAAGGGCGCTCAGTTCCAACAAGTCTTGTACCAACTGGCTGAGGCGCAGCGTCTCGTTGAGCAATCGTTCCACCCAAACCGCTTGCGCGGTGTCGACCCGGCTTTGTAAAGTTTCGGCCAGCAGACGAATCGAGGTGAGGGGGGTTTTCAGCTCGTGGGCCACATCCGAGGCCCAGCGATCCCGTTGTTGGGCTAGCAGGGTAGCTTCCAGCCGGTCTTCCAAAAAGATGGCAACCTGCCCCTGCGGCAGGGGCAGCCCCCAAGCCCGCAGCGGAACCGGTTTATTCTCGCCGCCGGAAGGGTAGAAGATCCATTCGCGGCTCTGGATGGGCGTGCTGGCCCCCTGGCGGCGGGTGGCTTCGATGAGCTGATCCAGCTCATAGGAGCGCACCCACTCCAGCAGGAGCTTGACGCCCGGCTGCCACTGGCCAATGTGCAGCAGGCGTTGAGCGGCAGGGTTACACTCCAGAACCACGTTGTTCTCGTCCACCCGCAGGTATCCCCAGGGCAGGTGGTGGCTGAGATACTGCCAGTCTTGCAGGTGTCGTTTTTGGCTGGCCCACTCCAGTTCTTGTTGGCGCAGGTGGCGGCTGAGCCGGCTGAGCATCTGTTCTGGCGAACTCAGAGGCAGGGGCACGTGCAGCAGGGATCCCAACTGTTGCAATTGGCGGCCGAAGCGGCGCCGACTCTGCCAGAGCAAAATCAGCGTGCCGAGTAGGCCGATGCCCAACCCAATGAGGATCCCGCTTTCCACTCCCATGGGCCCACCCCCTTTGCCGCCATTGTCGCCCAGGGATGGGGGGGTGAATACCGAACAAGCGAAGGGATCGGGATCTTCGCATCCTTATCGGCGATGCACCATTGTCGTGCTGGCCTGGTCGGTGGGCACCAGCAAGACCTCACTGAGGTTGACGTGGGGGGGACGGGTGACGGCAAACAGCACCACCTCGGCCACATCCATCGCCGTCAGGGGGGTGAGGCCCCAATAGACCGCTGCCGCCCGCTCGCGATCGCCGTGGAAGCGCACCTGGCTGAACTCGGTTTCCACCAAGCCGGGCTGGATCTCGGTGACGCGAATGGGGGTGCCCAGCAGATCCAGCTTCAGGCCCTCGGAGATGGCCCGCACGGCGGCTTTGGAAGCACAATAGACGGCGCCGCCGGGATAGGTCTGCCGACCGGCAATGGAGCCGATGTTGACCACATGGCCGCGGCCCCGCTCCACCATGCCGGGCAAGACTGCGCGAGTAACATACAGCAAGCCCTTGATGTTGGTATCGATCATCTCCTCCCAATCTTGCAGAGCACCGGTGTGGAGCTTGTCCAAGCCGCGACTGAGGCCGGCGTTGTTGATCAAGATGTCGATCTCAGCCCAGACCGGCGGCAAAGACTGGAGCGCCTGTTGTACGGCTGCCCTGTCCCGCACATCCAAAGTCAGCAAGTATGAGGAAGCGCCGTAAGCCTGCTGCAACTCCATAGCCAGCTCCTGCAGACGCTCCTGACGGCGGGCCACCAGGATCAGCTTGGCCCCAGAACGGGCAAAAAGCGTGGCACAGGCTGCCCCGATGCCGCTGCTGGCACCGGTGATGAGCACAATGGCGTTTTCCAGCATAGTCCGCAAGAGTTGAGGGGCTACTAGGGGATCTGCGGCTGGGAACGGGCCGCCTTCCCCGCCTGAAGCGAGCGCTCCAGCAGCTTAACGCAAGCATAGAGTGTATCCAAATGGGGAGTCGGGATCCCTGCCCAACGCCCCAGCTCCGCGATGGCGCCGACAATGCTCTCGATCTCCGTCGGTCGCCCCCGCTCGATATCCTGCAGCATCGAGGTGCGATGGGATCCCACGCGGGCTGCATCCTTGAGCCGTTCTTCCAGAGAGACCGGCAGCCGGATCCCCAGAGCTTGGGCCACAGCCTCGGTTTCCTGCATCACCGACTCAACCAAAGCATGGGTGGGCGGGTACTGGGCAATTTCGTCTTGGGCCGCGCGGGTGAGGGCGCTGATGGGGTTGAAAGCGGCGTTGCCCCACAGTTTTTGCCAGATCTCGACCCGAATTTGGGAGGTGAGAGTTACAGGAAGCTGCGCCTGCTCAAAGATGGCCGCCAGAGAGCGCAGCCGCTCCGACAACGATCCATCTGGCTCCCCCAGAATATAGCGCCCGCTGCCGGTGTGCAAAACTACCCCCGGCTCTGCCAACTGCACGGCGATGTACACGACACAGCCGATCACCCGTTCGATCGGCAGATGGGCGGCGATCACCCCGCCCGGATCCACTGAAGTCAAGGAGCGCCCCTCAAACTCGCCGCCATGCCGGTAAAAGTACCACCAGGGAAGACCATTCTGAACAACCACAAGGGGGGTGTCCGGGCCGCACAGGGATCCCAACTGTGGGGCAAGCAGGGGCAAGCTGTAGGCCTTGACAGCAACGATTACCACATCTTGCCGCCCCAGCTCAGCCAAGTCATCGCTGGCTGTCAGCCGCTCCACCCAAACCTCAGGGGGATCCCCCTGCCGGATCAGTTTCAATCCTTGGCTGCGGATGGCCTGCAAGTGGGATCCCCGTGCCACCACACTCACTGGAAAACCGGCTCGGGCCAGGCAGACGGCCAAATGCCCTCCCACTGCCCCGGCGCCAACGATGCCGATTTTCATGTTTCACCAAGCGAGGAAATCCCTACTCAGCCCCGCCCTGGGTGACGCGCAGGATCCCGTACCCGAGCGCCACGCCCACTAGGGTCAGGACAATAGAGAGCCCAGCAATGGTGAAGATCTCACTAGCCATAGATTCCTCTCAGGTGGATTGCCTCGCCCTTTAAGGATATCGGATCTTGAGCCTTCGGCCTTCCCCGGGGTGAGGCGGCCCCTCACGCTCAATATCTCAGGAGAGAAAAACCGCAAAGATTACAGTCGGTGAAGATCCCGGTCGCCTTAGACTTGATGGGGGCGTGTCCTCCGCCTCTATAATGAAAGCAATTTACAAGTCTTTACTGGCATAGGCTAAATTGTTGTAATGCCGACAGCCGTGAAACTTGTTCGGTGGCTCTAGTGTGGCTCGTCGGGACTGCCACAGCCCTGCTGAGGATGCCAAGAGCAGCTCGGAACGCCAGCAAAGCTGTCTAATGCAGTGGTTGGTCGGTTCCGGTCAGGAATCCCTGCAGGGAAACTGAGGCGATAAAGTTCGCAGACTGAGTCTTTATACCTAGGCCCCAGTCTTGCTTCAAAGAAGCAAAGTTTGTAGTTTCATTAATGTCCTCATCATCTTTTTAAGGAGAAGTTGAGATGACCATCGCGGTAGGGCGCGTACGCCAGGAGCGAGGATGGTTCGACATCGTCGATGACTGGCTCAAGCGCGACAGATTCGTGTTTATCGGCTGGTCGGGGCTGCTGCTGTTCCCCTGCGCCTACCTGGCCTTGGGCGGCTGGCTGACCGGCACCACCTTTGTAACTTCTTGGTACACCCACGGCCTGGCCAGCTCCTACCTGGAGGGGTGCAACTTTTTGACCGTGGCCGTGTCCACCCCCGCCGACAGCATGGGGCACAGCCTGTTGCTGCTGTGGGGCCCGGAAGCCCAGGGGGACTTTACCCGCTGGTGTCAGATTGGCGGGCTGTGGACCTTTGTCGCCTTCCATGGAGCGCTGGGCCTGATTGGCTTTATGCTGCGGCAATTTGAGATTGCCCGGCTGGTGGGGGTGCGGCCCTACAACGCCATTGCCTTCAGCGCGCCGATTGCGGTGTTTGTGAGCGTGTTTTTGATTTACCCGCTGGGGCAGAGCAGTTGGTTTTTTGCCCCCAGCTTTGGGGTAGCGGGGATCTTCCGCTTCTTGCTGTTCTTCCAAGGGTTCCACAACTGGACGCTGAACCCCTTCCACATGATGGGGGTGGCTGGCGTTTTGGGTGGAGCGCTGTTGTGTGCCATCCATGGGGCGACGGTGGAGAACACGCTCTACAAGGATGGGGAAGCGGCGAGCACGTTTCGGGCGTTTGAGCCGACGCAGGCGGAAGAAACCTACTCCATGGTGACGGCTAACCGCTACTGGAGCCAGATTTTTGGGATAGCGTTTTCCAACAAGCGGTGGCTGCACTTTTTCATGCTGTTTGTGCCGGTGACGGGTTTGTGGATGTCGAGCATTGGTGTGGTGGGTTTGGCGCTGAACCTGCGGGCGTATGACTTTATCAGTCAGGAGACCCGGGCGGCGGAGGATCCTGAGTTTGAGACGTTCTACACGAAGAACATTTTGCTCAACGAGGGGATTCGGGCCTGGATGGCGCCGCAGGATCAGCCGCACGAGCGCTTTGAGTTCCCCGAAGAAGTCCTACCCCGCGGCAACGCGCTCTAAACTGGCGCTGGCTGTCGAACGAACGCTTGAGTTCTCTCGATCCTTCACGTGAGAGCCGGGGCCGAGCGTTCGCCTATTCAAGCCTTGGATTGGGTGGGTAGGCGCTCGGCCATTCTTAAGATCCTTTGCTTTTCAGCTCTATCTTCTGCTGTACTGACTGTTACTCTTTTCGGAGGCTGGCCTCAGTGACTTCAACGACCTTTGGTTCCGCAGCGATGCAGGATCGCACCCAGGGCGGGTTTGCCTGGTGGGCCGGGAATGCTCGCTTGATCAATCTCTCCGGTCGGCTCTTGGGTGCCCACGTGGCCCACGCCGGCCTGATCGTCTTCTGGGCGGGAGCGATGCTGCTGTTTGAGGTGGCTCACTTCACGCCGGATCGGCCTATGTACGAGCAGGGCCTGATCCTGATGCCCCACGTGGCCACTTTGGGCTGGGGGGTTGGCCCGGGCGGCGAAGTTATCGACACCTACCCCTACTTTGTGATTGGTGTGCTGCACCTCATCTCTAGCGCAGTGCTGGGGCTGGGGGGCATCTATCACGCCGTGCGCGGCCCAGAAACCCTGGAGCAGTCTTTCCCCTTCTTCGGCTACGACTGGAAAGACAAGAACAAGATGACCACCATCTTGGGGATCCACCTCATCCTCTTGGGGTTGGGGGCTTTCCTGTTGGTGGCCAAGGCCATGTGGTTTGGCGGTGTCTATGACACCTGGGCTCCCGGCGGTGGCGATGTGCGAGTGATCACCAACCCCACCCTCAACCCGGCGGTGATCTTCGGCTACCTGTTCAAGTCTCCCTTCGGCGGCGACGGCTGGATCATCAGCGTGGACAACATGGAGGATGTGATCGGCGGCCATATCTACATCGGCATCATCTGCATTGCCGGTGGGATCTGGCACATCCTCACCAAGCCTTTTGGCTGGGCCCGGCGTGCCTTCATCTGGTCGGGGGAAGCTTATCTCTCCTACAGCTTGGCGGCGGTCTCGCTGATGAGCTTTATTGCCACCTGCTACATCTGGTTCAACAACACTGTTTACCCCAGCGAGTTCTACGGCCCCACCGGCCCTGAAGCCTCGCAAGCGCAAGCCCTCACCTTTATCGTGCGCGACCAGCGCCTGGGGGCGAACATCGGCCAGGCCCAAGGCCCCACCGGTCTGGGTAAGTACCTGATGCGCTCCCCCACGGGCGAGATCATCTTCGGCGGTGAGACGATGCGCTTCTGGGATGTGCGGGCGCCCTGGAAAGAGCCGCTGCTGGGCCCCAATGGCTTGGATCTGGATAAGTTGAAAAACGACATCCAACCCTGGCAAGCTCGCCGTGCGGTGGAGTACATGACCCACGCGCCACTGGGATCCCTGAACTCGGTGGGGGGTGTGGCGACCGAGATCAACACGGTGAACTTCACCAGCCCGCGCACCTGGCTGGCAGCCCACAACTTCATCTTCGGCTTCCTGTTCTTCGTTGGCCACCTGTGGCATGCCGGTCGCGCCCGTGCCGCTGCTGCCGGCTTTGAGAAAGGGATCAGCCGCGAGAACGAGCCGGTTTACCGGATGAAGCCGATCCGATAAGCACGGAAGTCTCTTGGAGATCAACCTTTGGCCCCCGGTAGGGGGCCTTTTTTTGGGGATCCCCCCCGCCAGGATTGGCAGAGAAGGAAGAGAGGATAGAGACTGAGAAGGCTGAATGTTCGGTAAAGATGCACAAAGTCCCCGTTACGGTCATCACTGGATTTTTGGGATCCGGCAAGACCACGGTGATCCGTCACCTGTTGCTCAACAACCAGGGCCGCCGCATCGCCGTTTTGGTCAATGAGTTTGGCGAAGTGGGCATTGATGGCGAACTGCTGCGGGATTGCCAACGTTGCGAGGGAGAGGGATCCATCCCCATTTTGGAGCTGGCCAACGGCTGCCTCTGCTGCACGGTGCAGGAGGAATTTTTGCCCACCATGGAAACCCTGCTGCAGCAGCGGGCGGAGCTGGACGGCATTCTCATTGAAACTTCAGGATTGGCCTTGCCCAAACCTCTGGTGCAGGCTTTCCGCTGGCCAACCCTTCGCACCGGCGCCACGGTGGATGCGGTGATTGCAGTGGTGGACGGTCAGGCTCTGGCTTCTGGGCAACTGGTGGGCGATCGGGCGGCGCTGGAAGCGCAGCGGCAGGCC
>NZ_JANSIR010000095.1:144570-145083 GCF_047462155.1 Synechococcus sp. OH2 | reverse complement strand
GATGCGAGCCTGGATCACGAGACGCCCATTGAGGAGCTGTTTGCGGATCAGTTGAGCTGCGCCGATTTGGTGCTGCTGAGCAAGGTGGATCAGATCACGTTGTCGGAGCGAGCGCGCGTGGAGAGCTGGCTGCGGCAACAATTGCGCCCTGAGGTTCGAGTCCTTCCCTGTGAGCGGGGCCAGGTTGCCCCAGAAGTGCTCTTGGGCTTCAACGCAGCCGTGGAAGACCAACTTGAGAGCCGCCCCAGCCACCACGACCACGAAGAAGACCACGAGCACGAGGCCTTCGAGTCTTTTTACCTGAGCCTGGAGGGGGGCTATGAGCCGGGATCCCTAGTTGCCCAACTGCGCCAACTGGCTCAAGAGGAATGCCTCTACCGGGTGAAGGGGTTTGTGGCCGTGCCCCACAAGCCGATGCGGCTGGTGCTGCAGGGAGTGGGAGGGCGATTGGAAACCTACTACGACCGGCCCTGGCGCCCGCAAGAGCCGCAGTTGACCCGCCTAGTGTTCATC
>NZ_JANSIR010000095.1:142836-144434 GCF_047462155.1 Synechococcus sp. OH2 | reverse complement strand
CAGAGGCTTAACCGGGAGCGCATTGCCGCTCAGCTTCAGGGCTTGGCTCACAGAGAAGCAGCGGCTTTTACTGGTTGATCCCTCTCACCCCCAGCCCCTCTCCCTCTGGGAGAGGGAAGTTGGCGCGACCCTATAAAAGCGGCCTAGAGGTAGGCATCTAGGAGAGAGGCCACGGTGGGGAAGTGGCAGGGCAAGCCCAGGGCTTCTGGCGAGAGGGCCGGATAGACAAAATGGCGGTGGCGCAGACAGTACTCGTCCCACGCCGAAAGCTGCACCCCAAACAGAAAAGCTAGGCTGCGGAGGAGGCCAAGGGGCAAGGGCAGGCGGAAGTAGATCCGCTTTCTGAAATAGGCGCACACCTGTTCCACGCACTCATCCACAGACAGAGGGGGGTTGCCCAACACCCAATCGCCGCCACCGGGCGGATGGGCTACCCAGTAGGCCACCATCTCTGCCACATCGGCAGCGTGGATGAAGTGGAAGCTGGCATCCACCCGCAAAAAGCGGATGAGATCCAGCCAGCGGAGCACATCCTTAAGGCCAGCGGTGATGTGGGAATAGGGGTGGTGGGGGCTGCCGCCAAACAGTAGGGTGGGGTAGAGCGTCAGCAGGCGATCCGGCCAGAAGCAGCTTTCCTGCCGCCGCAGCAGCATCACATACTTGCTGCGGATGTAGTCGGTGCCGGCCTGGCCGGCGATGGCCAAAGGTTGTAACGCCTGATCCAAAAGGCTGGCGGTGGAAAAGTAGATCACCTGCTGGCAGCGGCGGGGATCCAACAACTGAAAGAGCTCCAGAGTGTGGGTAACGTTCACCGCCCAGGCTAGGGTGGGATCCCCCCAAGCCGCCGCCATGTGGATCAGCCCATCCATCTGTTGCAGCAGGGCAGCGTGCTCGCGGATGTGCAGCAGATCGCCGGGCACCAGGGTGATGGGGGCGGGCAGCCGTTCCGGGGGCAGCCGCAGGCGGCTGGGGTTGCGAATAAGAATGTAGAGGTGGTAGGCGGGCCGCTCCGGAAACTCGGGATCCCTTTGCTGGGCCAGGCGCTCCAACACATAGTGCCCCAGACAGCCGCTAGCGCCGGTAAGAAACAGGTTTCGCAAGAGATCTTCCCAACGGCAACTCATCGAAAAAGCTTTTGACTAGTCTACCGCCTTGGCTTGCGCCTGCCGGAGCGGCTTAACCCCCAATTCCCCTGCCGGCAACTCTGGGCAACTGCGGCATTTCTCGGGCCAGGCAGCAAACTGGAAATTTGGCCGCAAGAATGGCAGCATAGTTCGACGGGAATCCCACTCCCCTTGAGATTTGGACCTTGCTCAACCCGACTTCTGCCTGTGGCCGTAACCTCCTCTTCCCCTAGCAGGCGCGCTTTCAGTCTGTGGCCACCGCTGGCCTTGGTCTTGCAGCGGCTGGCCCAAGCGGTGCCGGTGCTACTGCTGATCACGGTGCTCAGCTTTTTGCTCTTGCAACTGGCTCCCGGCGATTTTTTGGATCCCTTGCGGGCGGATCCCAGTGTCAGCCAAGAGTTTATCGCCCAGGAAGAGGCACGGCTGGGCCTGGATAAGCCCTTGATTTGGCAGTATTTGACCTGGCTGAGCAAT
>NZ_JANSIR010000095.1:141972-142725 GCF_047462155.1 Synechococcus sp. OH2 | reverse complement strand
GCTGCAGGGGGATTTTGGCGTCAGCTACACATACCGCGTGCCGGTGGCGCAACTCATCCTCTCCCGCGCCGGCGCCACCTTGCTGTTGGCAGTGTGCTCTGTTTTGCTAACTTGGCTAATTGCCATTCCTCTGGGGATCCTGGGGGCGCTGCGGCAGAACACTCCTTTGGATCGGGCGTTGCAGTTGCTCAGCTACCTGGGGCAGGCCATGCCCAGCTTTGTGCTGGCCATTTTGCTGCTGATCGTGGCTCAAAACGTGGGCTGGTTGCCGGTAGGGGGAATGACCAGTGTTTATTTTGCCGAGCTCGGTTGGGGGGGGAAGCTGCTGGATCTGGGCCGCCACCTGCTCTTGCCCACGCTGGCCCTGAGCATTACCAGCTTTGCCGGGCTGCAGCGGATTACCCGCGGCAACTTCTTGGACGTGCTGCGGCAGGAATACATCCAGGCGGCGCGGGCACGGGGCATTCCTGAATGGCGGGTGATCTGGCTGCATGCATTGCGCAACGCCGTCAACCCCTTGATCACGATCTTGGGCTTTGAGTTTGCCAATCTGCTCAGCGGCTCCTTCATTGCCGAGTTTTTCTTCAACTGGCCGGGGCTGGGCAAGCTGCTCTTGGAAGCCGTCCAAAGCTTTGACATCAACGTGGTGATGGCCGGGCTTTTGCTGGGAGCGGTGATGCTGATTTTGGGCAACCTATTGGCCGATCTGCTCTTGATGTGGGTAGATCCGCGGATCCGACCTGAGTCTTTGCT
>NZ_JANSIR010000095.1:135232-141962 GCF_047462155.1 Synechococcus sp. OH2 | reverse complement strand
CGCCCCTGGCGTTTATGCCTCGCTGGTTGCAGATCCCGGAGCAAGGGGGATCTTTTTCTTGGCGACAAGGGATTCCGGCGCGGGGATCCCTGCGCCTTCTGGCGGTGCTTTCCCTGGTGATGGCCCAGGGGCTCACCCTCGGCAGGCCGGGCCTGGATCTGCTCGGGCTAGGGCTGGGAGTGCTGCTGCTGGCAACTCAGGTGTGGCTGTGGGCTTCTCCCTCTCCCAGTTCTCCTACTCCAGAAGCACTGCTGGCGGTGGCCTTTGGTGTAGGGATCGGCCTGGTGGGAATCAGCCGGCTATTGCCGACGCTCACGGAAGCGGAGTGGCTGCTGGCCTTGGCGGTGCTGGGGTTGCTCTTGAGCGGCTGTCGCTACGGAATTTTGCGCCTCTCTTCTCGCCTACAAGCCGCTTACCGACCGGCCCTGGATGGCTGGGGCCTGCTGTTGGGGTTGGTGCTCCTCTTTGCCCTCACAGTGGCGACAACGTCGGCCCTGGCGGATCCTTCTCGGCTCCCCATTTCCGTCGGCAAGCAGCCCATGTTCCCCGGCGCTCTGCCCTTGGCGGCTGGGGTGGCCCTGGTGGCGCTCGGCCTGCGGCTGGGGGTGGCTCTCTCAAGGGGTGGCTCGGCGGTCGTTGGCGCCGACGGGACGGACTCTGCCACCGGCTCGGTTTCCTGGGCGGTGGTGGAAGGGATCGCCTACGGGCTGATCTGGGCTTTGGAGCTGGGGGCGACCGGCATCCTGCTCTGGGTTGTGCAGGGATCCCGTCCCGTCCTGCCTCTGTGGGCCGTCCTCAACCTGGGCTTGGGGATCCTCTTCTGGATAGGGCCGGAGAAACTCCTGTTCCCCGGCGGGGGAGAGCTCCTGCAGCGAGTCCAGACCCTGAGTTGCTGGAAGACAGGGCCGCTGATCTATGCCGGGCTGGGTTGGCTGGGATCCCATGCCCAGTGGAGCGAGCTGACGGGCGTGGGCAGCTTAGGCCTGGCCATCGTGTTGTTGGGCCTGGGGCAGGGGATCCCAGGGGCACAAGAGCAAGGTGGGGACTCCGTCCCACTTATGCGAACGGAAGAAGACCCTCCCGTCAACTGGAAGGGGATCCTGGGGGCCTGCGGGATGTCACTGGCTGCCTACGAGAGCTGGATTCACTTCCTGAGCCAGCAGACAGGGGGATCCTGGGGAGATGGACTGGTGCTGACCGCGTTGCTGGGATGGCTCCTGGCAGTGGTCTACCGCCTTTGCCCCCCTTGGCTGGTGGCGACCCTGCAGCTTAAAAGAGCTTGGCTGCGCTGGATGGCCTCGGCCAACTGGGCCCTGGCCAACCTCGTCCTTTGGCCTGCGCTTTTCGATCTTCGCCTCAGCCGGTGGGGGCGGCTCCTCTGGGTGCTGACGGGATCCGGCCTGGCGGCCTATGCCGCCGCCCAGGGGAGAAGATCGAGGCCGGGATCCCCGACAGAGCCGGGCTGGCTGCCAACGGCCTGGTGCCACCTCAGCGCTTGGCAGGGAGTCGGCATCTGCCTGGGTAGTATGTGGCTGGGCTTCCCCAGCTTGAGGGTGGAGCAATGGGCCGGATCCCTGCTCTGTGGGCTGGGACTCCTCTATTACTTTCTGCCCTGGCAACGGTGGGGCTGGCCGGCGGATCCCTGGTCAAATACGGCCTTGGTGGCGCCGTTGCTGGCCCTGGTGGTGACGGCGGGCGGCGACAACAACAGCAATTTGTTGCTGGGGGCAGCCTACTACGCTTTCTTGGCCATCTGGCGCTCCCAGGTGCGCCTGGGCTACATCAGCTTGTTTTTGAGCAACTGGATCCTGTGGAATTACGGCTGGCAGCAGGATTGGGCTTCCCTGACCCTCTATGCCCTGCCTCTGGTGGGATCCCTGCTCTATGTGGCCCAGGTGGATCCCGGACTGCAACAGGCTGGTGCTCGAGAGAGTCGGCACCGGCTGCGGGCCTTCTCGTCGGGTCTATTGGTGTTGGTGACTTTGATCGAAACCCACGGGCAACTGGGGGCGGGGTTTTGGCCGGTGGGGCTGGGCTTGGCTTTGGGGGTACTGGGTTTGGCGCTGCGGGTGCGGGCCTACCTGTGGGCGGGCACCCTGGGCTTTGGCCTGGGCGTCTTGCGGCAGGGGTGGCTGTGGGTAACCACTGACCCAATCCTGTTGTGGGGGATGGGGATCTTGCTGGGGGTGCTCTTGATTTGGGCAGCAGCCAATTTTGAGCAGCGCCGAGAACAGGTGGGATCCCGGCTCTCTGCCTGGCTAGAGCAACTGCAGGGCTGGGAATAGAGATAAACTGGTGCCGGCGTCGCTCCATCAGATATGGCCCTCTTCCTGTCCAGCGCTGATCCGAAAGTGCCCCCCCAGTCAAGGTGGAAACAGCTCCTGCAGCAAATCCTGTTGCCTTGGCGGGAGTTCGACGGCATTTTGCTGGCCACGGTGCTGGCCTTGACGGGCATCGGCATCATCGCCATCCGCAGCGCTGTCTGGGAGCGTCCCATCAGCCACTACTGGCTGCAGCAGTTGATCATGGCCGGGATCAGCCTGGTGTTTTTGGCGATGGTGGCGCGGATCCCCTACGAGCGGCTGCTGCGCTGGCATTGGTTCACCTATGGCCTGACTTTGGCGGGCTTGATTGCAGTGCTCTTTTTCGGCACGGCGGGAGGAGGGGCAGAGCGGTGGATCTCCATTGCCGGCGTCCAGGTACAGCCTTCCGAGTTTGCCAAGTTGGGGGTCATCATCACCCTGGCGGCCATTTTGCACCACTGGCCAATCAAATACTTCAGCCAAATCTGGGTGGCTGTTGCCGTCGTCGCTCCTCCTTGGGTTTTGATCTTCCTGCAGCCCAACTTGGGCACCGCCCTGGTGTTTGTGGTGATCTTGCTGGTCATGCTCTACTGGGCCGGGGCCAAGGGCAGTTGGATCCTCCTGCTGCTGTCGCCGGGGGTGGGGGCCATTCTCTACGGCCTGCACACCCGCGCGGAGTTGAGCTGGATGCTCTGGGTCTGGCTGATCTGGTGCCTGGGCATGGCGAGCCTAGCAGCTTGGCGGCTGCCTTGGCGGTGGACAGGAGCGATGACCTTTGGAGTGATCAACCTGCTCTCCGGGCATCTGGGCCAGGTGGCCTGGCACATCCTCAAGCCCTACCAGCGGCGGCGGCTGGAGATTTTTATCGATCCCATGCAAGAGCCCTGGGGATCCGGCTACCACCTGATTCAATCTCGCATCGCCATCGGCGCCGGTGGGCTCTGGGGCCGTGGCATCCAGCAGGGCACCCAAACCCAACTGGACTTTATCCCCGAGCAGCACACCGATTTCATTTTCTCGGCCATTGGGGAAGAGATGGGCTTTGTCGGCACCCTGACGGTGCTGATCCTGTTTTGGATTCTGTGTGCGCGGCTGATCTGGATTGCCCAAGGAGCCAAGGACAATTTCGGGTCTCTCATTGCCATCGGGGTGTTGGCGATGATCCTCTTTCAGGCGGTAGTCAATATCGGTATGACAATTGGCTTGGCCCCCATCACCGGCCTGCCCTTGCCTTTTTTGAGCTATGGCCGCTCGGCTCTGTTGACCAACTTTCTGGCCATCGGCCTGGTGGAATCGGTGGTGATGCACCGCCAACGCACCACCTTTTTCAAGTAATTTCAAGAGTTCTCCTCTCCCTCTTTTTCTAGCGGCACTGACCCAGGCCAGTACCCATCTGTTCTTCGCTCGACAGGGATCCCGCTCGTCTGCAGAACTCCCATGAAGTCCGAAAAGGCTGTAATTTGAATGGCTGCAATCGATTCAGTATGAAATTGACCACCCCTGGCAATGGGGATCGCTCCCTTGCTCTACCCCTGCTGGGGTAGGTATCCTATTCCCACCTCCCTCCCGTCGTCCCTTGTAGGGAGCCGCGGCGCGGTTGGGATCCCTTTGTCTGTACCGGTCTTGTCCCCATGTCTCAACCGGCCCTGGAGTCGATTCTGCAGGAAAAACGCCTTTTCCCGCCGCCTCCCTCGTTTGTGCAGCGGGCTCGCATCACCCCTGAGCGCTACCAACAGATTTGCCAAGAGGCGGAAGCGGATCCCTTGGGGTTTTGGGAGCGGCTGGCACAGCAGGAATTGCACTGGTTTCAGCCTTGGCAGCAGGTGTTGCACTGGGATCCGCCCCAGGCGCAATGGTTTGTGGGGGGGCAGCTCAACCTCAGCTACAACTGCCTGGATCGCCATTTGGACAATGGCCGCCGCCACAAGCCCGCCCTCATCTGGGAGGGGGAGCCGGGGGACACCCGCACCCTGACCTACGAGCAGCTCCACCGCGAGGTCTGCCGCTGGGCCAACGGCCTCAAGTCTCTGGGCATTCAAAAAGGGGATCGGGTGGGGATCTACATGCCGATGATCCCGGAGGCCGTCATGGCCATGCTGGCCTGTGCGCGGATCGGGGCAGCCCATACGGTGGTGTTCGGCGGGTTCAGCGCCGAGGCCCTCAAGGAGCGGCTGCGGGATGCGGAAGCCAAAGTCGTCATTACCGCCGATGGGGGCTGGCGCAAAGATGCCATCGTCCCCCTCAAGCCCCAAGTGG
The DNA here is from genome assembly GCF_047462155.1 of Synechococcus sp. OH2. Classification (NCBI taxonomy): domain Bacteria; kingdom Bacillati; phylum Cyanobacteriota; class Cyanophyceae; order Synechococcales; family Synechococcaceae; genus Synechococcus; species Synechococcus sp. OH2. The sequence goes on along the minus strand of NZ_JANSIR010000095.1, from coordinate 137,403 downwards.
ACTTGGCGCTGGCGGAAGGGGTGCCCAGCGTCGAAAAAGTCCTGGTGGTGCAGCGGACAGGACAAGCTGTGTCGATGATCCCGGATCGAGATATCTGGTGGCATGAGCTGGCCCCCAGCCTAGAAGAAGCCTGCCCCGCCGAGCCTATGGACGCGGAGGCGATGCTGTTTATCCTCTACACCTCCGGCACTACCGGCAAGCCCAAAGGCGTTGTCCACACCAGCGGCGGCTACAACCTCTACACTCACGTCACCTGTCAGTGGATCTTCGATTTGCAGGAAGAAGACATCTACTGGTGTACTGCCGATGTTGGCTGGATCACGGGCCACAGCTACATCGTCTATGGCCCCCTCTCCAATGGTGCGACGGTGTTTATGTACGAGGGGGCGCCCCGACCTGCTAAACCCGATTGTTTCTGGGAGCTGATCGCCCGCCACCGCATCTCGATTTTCTACACCGCCCCCACGGCAATCCGGGCTTTTATGAAAAGTGGCGACGCCCTGCCCCGCCGGCATGACCTCTCCTCGCTGCGGCTGTTGGGCACCGTGGGCGAGCCGATCAACCCGGAAGCCTGGATGTGGTACTACACCGTCATCGGCAGTGGGCGCTGCCCGATTGTGGATACCTGGTGGCAGACCGAAACCGGCGGCATTATGATCTCGCCTCTGCCGGGAGTTACACCCACCAAGCCGGGATCCGCCACCCGCCCTTTCCCAGGCATTGCGGCAGATGTGGTCGACATGGAAGGGAACCCGGCCCCAGAAGGGGGTTATCTGGTGATCCGCCGTCCCTGGCCGGGCATGATGCGCACCCTTTACAAAGATCCGCAGCGGTTCCGCTCCAGTTACTGGGAGCGGATCCCGCCCAAGGATGGGCAGTACTTCTACTTTGCCGGGGACGGCGCCCGCCGGGATGAAGATGGCTACTTTTGGGTGATGGGCCGGGTGGACGATGTCATCAATGTTGCCGGCCACCGTCTGGGCACGATGGAATTGGAATCGGCGCTGGTCTCTCACCCAGCTGTGGCGGAGGCAGCGGTGGTGGGGCGACCGGACGAGATCAAGGGAGAGGCGATCGTGGCTTTTGTCATCTTGGCGGAGGGCTACGAGCCGGGCGAAGCGCTGCGCCAAGCACTGATGCAACATGTGGTCGAGGAGATCGGAGCCATCGCCCGCCCCAGCGAGATTCGCTTCACCGAGGCGCTGCCCAAGACCCGCTCTGGCAAGATCATGCGCCGCCTGCTGCGGCAACTGGCTGCCGGCTCCGGCATCAGCGGCGATACCTCCACCCTCGAAGACCTGGGGGTGCTGGAACGGCTGCGGCAAGGGGTGTGAACTGCCAACGCGCCGGCACTAAGATGGGGACATCGAGTCCTGGGTTGTCAAGCTCGCATGTCGCCTCTGGATCCCGCACTTTACTTTGACCACAGCGCCACCACTCCGCCTCGGCCTGAGGTGATCGAGGCTATGGGGCTGGCGATGCAGGAGAGTTGGGGCAACCCCTCCAGCTTGCATGGGTGGGGAGAACGGGCGGCCATGGCCATGGAACGGGCGCGGCAGCAGGTGGCCGAGCTGCTCAACTGTGAGCCGGAGACGCTGCTGTTTACCTCTGGCGGAACGGAGTCCAACAACCTGGCCCTGTTTGGGGTGGCGCAGCGCTACTCCACTCCCCAGCATCTCATCATCTCCAGCGTCGAGCACGCCTCGGTGGAGAATGCCGCCCGTCGGTTGCAGGCCCAGGGCTGGGAGGTAACCCGTCTGCCGGTTAACTCCGCCGGCCAGGTGGATCCCCAAACCTTGATCCAGGCGTTGCAGCCCAACACCGTTCTGGTCTCCATCGTCCACGGCCAGAATGAGGTGGGATCCCTGCAGCCCATTGCCGAGCTGGGCCGCCTCTGTCGCCAGGCTGGGGTGCTCTTCCACACCGACGCGGTGCAGACTGTGGGGCGGATCCCCCTGGATCTGGCGCAACTGCCTGTGGACCTGCTCTCCCTGTCTGGGCATAAGCTTTACGGGCCGCAGGGGGTGGGGGCGCTCTATGTGCGCCCAGGGGTGGAGCTGCAACCGTTGCTGCGGGGGGGCGGGCAAGAACGGCGGCTGCGAGCCGGCACCCAAGGGATCCCTGCCATTGTCGGCCTAGGGGTGGCGGCGGCTTTGGCAGCCCAAGAGCTG
>NZ_JANSIR010000095.1:132977-135142 GCF_047462155.1 Synechococcus sp. OH2 | reverse complement strand
GAGCAGGAGACGGCCCGCCTGCGGCAGTTGCAACGGCAGCTGGCCCAGTTGCTGGCCTCTGTGCCGGGTTTGCGGCTGACCGGCCCCTCGGATCTGGAGCAACGCCTGCCCCACCACCTCAGCTACTGCACTGCCGCGATCCCGGGGCACGTGCTGGTGAGGGAGATGAGCCGCCAGGGAATCGCCATCAGCGCCGGCTCTGCCTGTAGCAGCGGCCAGCGGATCCCCAGCCGCATCCTTTTGGCCATGGGCTATTCCGAGGCCGAGGCCCTGGGATCTATCCGCCTCAGCCTGGGCAAGGCCACCACCCAAGCCGCGGTTGAGCAGGTGGCCCGCTCCCTGCAGGCTCTCCTCCGCTCTGCTGCTGGATCCCTTGAGGGTCAGGCAACCCAACCCCTGCCGTCAGCGCCTGCCGCTGAATTGGCGGCTGGGTTAAGGTGATAGAGAGTTACAGGGCTGGTCGTCATGGCTGAGATGAGTCCGTATCAGGTCTTAGGGGTCAGCGAAGAAGCCTCCTTTGAGGAGATCCAATCGGCACGGGCACGGCTCCTGGCCAGCTTGGGTGCGGATGAACAGCAGCAGGAGCGGGTGGAACAAGCCTACGATGCCATCCTGATGCAGCGCCTGCGCCTGCGCAAGGAGGGCAAGATCGCTGTCCCCGACCGCATTCGCTATGCTGAACAACGGGCTGCCCGTCTGGAGACGGAACTGAGTTTGCCCCGTCCTGCTGCCCAAAATCCCCCTTGGATTAGCCGTTGGCTAGATAGCCCTTCTGCCCCGGATGTGCTCTGGCCCGCCGTGTTGCTGGGAGGACTGGTGGGTTGGGTTGTCTTGGCCCCTGATGAGTATCCCTCCCTGCAACTGGCGCTGGGGCTGATGACCTGCATCTATTTCCTGTACCGCAAGGAGCGCCGCTTCCTTCGCGCTTTGCTCTTGGCGCTGGCAGGACTGAGCCTAGGACTGATGTTGGCCTACGGCATTGCCCTTCCCCTTACCGGCGGCGATGCCCCTGGTGCCCTGTTGGTGGGGATCACGTTTGGGGTGATGTGGCTGATAACCAGCTTTTTGCGCTAGTTGGGGAGCTTCAGGTATACATTTGTGCTGCCTGTTCATTCAAGTCGTCCCAAGCCGGCTTGAGATACAGCCACTTCAAACAGAAACGAAACGGTTCGTTACGTCGTTCCCTAACTCCCCTCTCCCTGAGGGAGAGGGGTTGGGGGTGAGGGTCTGGTTTGATTGAAGCAGGCAGGGATCCGTCAAGGTCTTATCTGCCGAAGCGCCGCTGCCGCGACTGATAGCTGAGCAAGGCTTGGTGAAAGGCGGCGCGGTCGAAGTCCGGCCAGAGGATGGGGGTGAAGTACTGCTCGGTGTAGGCCATCTGCCAGAGCAGGAAGTTGCTGATGCGCATCTCGCCGCTGGTGCGGATCAACAGGTCGGGATCGGAGAGGCCAGTGGTGTAGAGAAATTGGGAGAAGAGGGCTTCGTCGATCTGATCCGGTTGCAAAAGCCCCTGCTGCACCAGGGTGGCAATCGAGCGACAAGCCTGCAGGATCTCCTGTCTGCCGCCGTAGTTGAGGGCCACCGTCAGACAAATGCCCTCGTTGTGCTGGGTGCGTTCCACCGCATGCAGGATCGTGTCCTGCAAAGACTGGGGCAGGGCCGACAACTGGCCGGCAAACTGGATGCGCACCCCCTGCTGCACCATTTCCGCCAGTTCCTGCCACAGCACCTGCTCGAACAAGGTCATGAGAAAATCCACCTCCTCGCGGGCGCGGCCCCAGTTCTCCGTGGAGAAGGCGTAGGCGGTGAGGAGAGGGATCCCCCAATCGTGACAGCAGCGGAGCAACTCCTTCAAAGCCGCTACCCCGCGCTGATGCCCGACACTGCGGGGCAAGCCTCGCTTTTGCGCCCACCGCCCGTTGCCATCCATGACCACTGCCACATGGCGGGGCAACAACTGCGGATCCAGGTCGGCAGGCAACTGCAGAAGATGGGCAGGAGAAAGGGTCATGCGGATCAGTCTTTGGGAAGGGTTTTCTCAGGTTTGCGAGGGAATTTGGCTAGATCTGGCAGGGATCCCCACCAGCGCAACGGTCCATTGCGAATCCACGGGTGGGCCCACAATCCCTGCAGGGGAGCATCCCGTTTTTTGGCTTCACGCGGAT
>NZ_JANSIR010000095.1:130045-132890 GCF_047462155.1 Synechococcus sp. OH2 | reverse complement strand
GACGCAACCGCTGCACCAGCAGTTCGTGTAGCTTGGCACTGGTCAGGGGTCGCTCGAGGCGTCCGCCTTCTGCCAGTGAGATGGATCCCGTCTCCTCTGAGACCACAATACACAAGCAATTGGCCTGTTCTGTGATCCCCATCGCCGCCCGGTGCCTCGTGCCTAGTTGGCGAGAGGCAGTTCGCTCCGAAACCGGCAGGATCACCCCTGCCGCGCGAATCCGATCCCGATGGATAATTACAGCCCCATCGTGCAGGAGCGTCGAGGTCTGGAAGATCGTCTGTAAGAGCTCCCGCGATACCCGCGCCTGCAAAGGAACTCCTTTATCGGTGAACACCCGCGAGTCGATTGGCTGATCTGGCTCGATCACAATCAGCGCCCCTGTCCGATTTTGAGAGAGTTCTCGCACCGCCTGCACCACCTCCTCCACCAACTCTTCCTCTGGGTCGTCCTCGTCGTTGCCTTCTGGATCTACCCACTCTATGCGGATGGCTTTTGCCAGTTGCTCCAAGAGCCGCCGAAACTCCGGCTGAAAGAGTACCCCCATCGCTATAGCCGCAGCAAGGAGCAGGCGATCCAAAATCAGGTGCACCAGTGGCAGCGAGGCTGTGGCCAGATACAGCACCAGGAGCACCATAAATCCCCGCACCAGCACCCCGGCCCGGCTCTCGCGGGTGTAATAGAGGGCCAAAGCCAATAGCAAGACGGCCAGAGCCCAGTCCAACAGGCTGAGAACGTTAAATTGCTGTAGCCAAGCCCATAAGGCCGCCAGCATGCCGAAAAACCCCGTTCACGCTCCCCTCGTTGCGGACCCTTTGCCTACGCCATCCTGCGCCCCAGAACCTTTTGGTTCCGGAACCCCTGTTGGACTGCGGCCCCCTGACCAGCCTACCACTCACCTCCTACCTGTCTTCCAGTCTTTCCTGCCCGAGAGCCAGCGGGGTCACTGCTGCAGAAAAAACCAAGCCCCCCTCAACAGCAACGGTTACAGGCAGCCATCTCTTCCCTTCACCGTTGCAAGCGCTCCGGTAAGATGTCCTGACGGATCAAATCCGCATAAGTTTCCCGCCGCAGGATCAACTGGGCCTCACCCTGGTTGACCAGCACCGCCGCTGGCCGAGGGAAGCGGTTGTAATTGGAGGCCATGCTGTAGTTGTAGGCCCCGGTGGCCAACACAACTAGGACGTCGCCAGGCGCTGGGTTGGGCAAAAGCACATCTTTCAAGAGCACATCCCCCGACTCGCAGTGTTTGCCGGCCACTGTTACCCGCTGGGTGGCCTCGGCTTCAGGGCGGTTGGCCAAGAGGGCAGTGTAGCGGGCCCCATAGGTGATAGGACGGGGGTTGTCGGACATGCCGCCGTCGATGGTGACGTAGAGGCGGCCTTCGGGAAGGTCTTCGCTGGGCGGGATCCGTTTTTGCCCCCCCAGGGTATAAGCGGTAACAGCAGCCGGGCCAATCACGGATCGTCCAGGCTCGCAGAGCACCTTGGGCAGGGGGAGCCCGGCGGCGGTGAAACTCTGCCGCACGGCAGTGGCTACCGCTTCCACCCACTCTGGGATGGACGGGGGATCGTCGGATTCGACATAGCGGATCCCCAGGCCGCCGCCCACATTGAGCTCCTGGAGGGGCAGGCCTCTGTCTAACCCTTGCCGCCAGATCTGAGCCAGTACCCCCGCCAGGTCGCGGTGTCCTTGCAGATCAAAAATCTGAGATCCAATGTGGGCGTGGAGCCCGACGCAGTGCAGTTGGGGATGGGCTGCCAGAAAATCAAACACCTCCGGCAGTTGCCACTGGCCAATGCCGAATTTGCTGTCGGTTTGGCCGGTGCGGATGTACTCATGGGTGTGGACGTCAATGCCGGGGTTAACCCGCACCAATAAGCGGGCGGGTCGTTCAGGGGTGACCAGAGCAGCTACCTGCTGCAGCTCGTAGAGGCTATCCGCCACCAGGGTGCAGCCCACCTCCAGGGCCATGGCCAGCTCCTCTGCCGACTTGGCGTTGCCGTGCAGGTAGAGCTCCTCACCCCTGGCCCCTGCTTGCAGGGCAGTGTACAGCTCGCCGCCGGAGGCCACGTCTAGCCCCAGCCCTTCTTGCAGCGCCAAAGCACAGATGGCCAAGCAGTTCCAGGCTTTCGTGGCATACAAGACTTGGGATTGTCCAGGGTAGCAGCGGGCCCAGGTGTCGCGATAGAGGCGGCAGGCCTGCCGCAGGGTCCATTCGTCCAGGATGTAGAGGGGGGAGCCAAACTGACGTACCAACTCCACCACGTCACAGCCGCCAATCTCCAGGTGGCCCTGGCTGTTGACGCGGCTGGTTAACGGCTGCAGCGACTGGTTGGGAGAAACGGATTTGACAGAAGGGGGCGTGCCGAGGGTTGAAACCATAGTCGCAAGCTAGAAGACTGTCTTCCACCCTACCAAGTTTTCTCTCCAGTTTGGCCGGGGAGAGATCCCCTCAACCCCCCAGAGGTTGCTCCTGGGCATTTACATCCTTTTTTCTGCTACTATAGGGAACCAGCGTCTGTGGGTCGATGCCCGAGTGGTTAAAGGGGGCGGACTGTAAATCCGCTGGCTTACGCCTACGTTGGTTCGAATCCAACTCGGCCCACCATGCCGCCCACGTAGCTCAGTGGCAGAGCACCCCCTTGGTAAGGGGGAGGTCACGAGTTCAATCCTCGTCGTGGGCTTAGGCGCAAACTTCCAGCTCTGCAGGTTGGGGTTTCCCTTCCCCTGCCCTGACAATCTCGCCGCTAAGAGAGAAAGCCCGCGTAGCAGTGATGCGCACTGGCACCAGGGATCCCTGCAATTGCTCGGGATCGCCGTCGAAGAAGACGATGCGGTTGCC
>NZ_JANSIR010000095.1:127398-130035 GCF_047462155.1 Synechococcus sp. OH2 | reverse complement strand
CCGGGATCTGCAACCAGCGAGGCATAAACGCCAGGGGCGGCCAGGCCCACACCTGCGCCGCCGTCAAAACCGAGGGCACCGCCAGCCACAGCCAGCCAATGGACTCCGTGCCCTGCGCCAAAAACACAAAGTAGCTGGATCCCAGCAGCACCAGCCCCATCCCTTCGGCGCTCTGCTGCCACAGCCGCACCGGCAGTCCCCCAAAATCTCCTGAGGCTGCCAACAACCGTCCGCCCAGCGCCACCCGCCCCGTCCATTCCAGCAAGCCCAGCAGCAGCAAGATGCCCCCCCAACTGGACAGGCTCCAATCAGGCCAAAGCCAGCGGATCCCCGCCAGAAGCGCCCCCAGCCCATAGGCATGGGTCAGAAATACCCACCCAGCGCCAACCCTGGACTTCTGCCGCAGCCACCAGGCCAGGATGCCAGTACTCAACAGCAAATGCCAAAAGCAAATCGCCGGCTGGGGAAAGCTCAAAAGCAAGAGGGATCCGCCCAGCCCCAACACCAAGCGTTCCGTCGGTTCTGCCAGCGCCGCAAAACCCGCCTCCTCGCCTTCCCGAGGTCTCTGCTGCCAGCGGGCCGCCAGCCCCAGCCACAGCACCTCATAGGGCAACAGCACCAGCCCCAGCAGCCCCCAAACAGAGTCGAGGGGCTGCAACCCACCCGTTAACAGCGCCAGCACGCTCTCCCGCCAGCTTGCCGGCCACACCTGCCAAAAGGCCCAGGCAGTTTCCAGACCCAGCAAAAACAGCAGCGCCAACTCCACCCTCTGCTGACGTTGGCTCAGTCGCCTCGCTAAGAAGCGGATTCCCAGCAGGCTGATGACCAACACCTGCCAGGCGTTCTCCCCCCAGTCGCTGGCCGCCAGCAGCCAGCCCAAAATCAACAGCACCCCGCTCCACCAGGGCCGCCCCACCTGAGCCGGCTCGTAGTCCTCAGCCGGGCTTTGGGGCAGCCAACCCAAGAGGGCCACCGCCAACCCCAACTGCGACACCTGCACCTGCCCTGAGAGCAGCCCCCGCAAGATCAACAAGGAGCCAGCCGCCCCGATGAGCCACAGCCGGGATCCCCGCAATTCCAGCGAGCGGCGGCTCCAGGTGTAAATCACGGTGCTGAGGATCCCCAAGTAGAGGATCCCAAGGACAAGGGTGGGACGAGACTCCGGCGGCCCTAGGCTCCAGAAGAGGTGTAAACCAGAAAGAGATAAGAAGTTCACCAACGTTCCGTAGAAAGCAGAACCCGCCCCCAGCAAGTCGGCCCGTCGCCAGGCTCCCCACGGGATCCCTATGAGTAACCCCAAAGCAACAGCTCGGATCCCCCACGGGATCCCCAGCCCGTCCAGCGCCCACATGTTGATCGGCAGCAGCAGCAAAGCAACAGCCTCTAAAGTTTGGCTTGTCAGACGCAGCCCGTCCTGCCGCTGCGCCCACCTCGCTCCCACCCCAAACGCCGCCGTATAAGCCAAGAGCACCCCGTACTGAGCTGCCGGGGAAAACTCTTGCCAGCGGCTGGCCGCCAGCACCCCCGAAGAGACCACCACCAAAAACAGGCCCAGGAGCAGCAGCCAAGCTACGCTCAGCTCAGACAGCAAGTTGCGCAACAACACAGCTATCCCCGGGGGAGAGGAGAGCTCCCTAGTTTCGGCTGGCGGCTCTTCCCCCGCCACGACAACCCCAGAGCCGGCCAAGCCAGCATTTCTTTCCCGCACCATCTGCGGGATCCAGATCAAATCGAGGAGCTGGCCGATCCCCAGCAGCCCAAAAGTCAGCAGCCAGAGCAGCCCTGTGCGCCAGCGACCCAGATAGAAGCGGTGCAGACCGCAAAGGCCGAACAAACCTAAAATCCAGAGCACGTAGGCCGAGCCCAGACTGGCTGGGATCCCCCCGCCGACAGAAGTGGCTCCTGGCGCCGATTCCGCCTCCAGCCGATACTGCTCCACCAGATGGCGAAAGTGCTCCGGCGTCAGCAAACCCAGCTCCAGCAAGGCTTGCAACCCCCGCAAAACCTGCTGCCGGGATCCCGAAACGGTGAAGTTGAACGAGTAAGAGCGGGACTGCTCGGCTCCCTCAGGTGGAATGTTATTCTGGGATCCCATGGCCGGATTCTTTGAGCAAAAAGGCTTGGGGCCACTGCTACTCTAAGCCTTGCTCTGTTGGATTGCTATGCTCTTCACAAATGCTCCAGCAAAGCGTGGGTGCTGGGCAGGACGGGGAGAGTCATCAACTGCCCCAGCCGCGAAACGGTGAGCTCCGCCGCCGGCATGGGTTCCGAAACCTGTCCGATGCTGAACACCAGGACTTGGTTGCTGTACGGCAAGATCTCGTCCAAATCCGCCGAGGCAAAAACAATAGCCGTCCCTGCTTGGGCGCGTTCCAGCAATTGACTCCAGACCCACAGCGCCGACTCAATGTCCAACCCGCGCGTTGGCTGTTCCATCAGCAACAGGGTCAGGGTTGACACTCCCACCGACTAAAGTTGGGGGATCCTTACGCAGTCCACAGACGGACTCGCAAAGGCGCTGTCAAGACGCCCCTAGACAGTTCCTTGAGACAGAGCCTCAAGGTTCTGCTTACTTGTTGACTTACAGCCCTGTCTGGGTCTTTCACCGGGGTAGGTGCTTGCTTAGCGGCAGTTGTA
>NZ_JANSIR010000095.1:126955-127388 GCF_047462155.1 Synechococcus sp. OH2 | reverse complement strand
CGGGTACGTCCCATCGCTTGGCGGGGGTTTTTGGGGTTGGGGCCTTCCACCAGCACCTCCTGCACCTGGCCCAGCAGGCGGGCGCTGCGGGCGGCAGCCACCTCCGCTACCAAGCGGTTGAGCCGTTGCAGGCGGTCGCTTTTTTCTTCTTCTGGCACTTGGTCGGGCCACTCCGCCGCTGGCGTGCCTGGGCGGGGAGAGTAGGCGGCAGTATTGAGGAAATCAAAGCCGATATCCTGCACCAGTTGCAGGGTTTCTTGAAACTGGGCTTCCGTTTCACCGGGGAAGCCAACGATGGCATCGGCGCTGATGGTGGCCTCGGGCATGTACTGGCGGATGAGCTGGATGAGCTGGCGGTAGCGCTCCTGGGTGTAGCCGCGCCGCATCCGCTTGAGGACTTCGTCACTGCCCGCCTGGAAGGGGATGTGGAAGT
>NZ_JANSIR010000095.1:126531-126833 GCF_047462155.1 Synechococcus sp. OH2 | reverse complement strand
CAGCTCGGCACAGGTGGCAATGAGCTCTTCAGTGAAGTAGCGCGGGTGGCTGGTGGCAAAGCGAATCCGCTCGATCCCTTCCACCGAGTGGACAAAGCGCAGCAAGCTGGCCAGGTTGGTCTTGGGATCCAGATCCCGCCCGTAGGCGTCGATGTTTTGCCCCAGCAAGGTGACCTCGCGATAGCCGGCCCCGGCCACCTCCTCAATCTCGGCGCGGATGGCCTGCGGCTGGCGCGATTGCTCCCGTCCCCGCACCAGCGGCACAATGCAGTAAGTACAGCGCTCATTGCAGCCGTAGATAA
>NZ_JANSIR010000095.1:126273-126383 GCF_047462155.1 Synechococcus sp. OH2 | reverse complement strand
CCGTCACTCGGCTATCCCGGCGGGGTTTGGTGATGTCTTCCGGGATCTCGATGGGCTCAGTGGCCACCACCTGGTTGCCAGCCTCCACCTGGGCCAGCAGATCCCCCAGG
>NZ_JANSIR010000095.1:123826-126058 GCF_047462155.1 Synechococcus sp. OH2 | reverse complement strand
GGATGCCCAGGTAGGAATACACCTTTTGCTCAGCGTTGTCGCGGATGGTACAGGTATTGAAGAGAACCAAGTCTGCCTGTAGCTCGTCTTCGGCGGGCACATACCCCAGTGACTCCAGGATCCCGGCCATGCGCTCGCTGTCGGCCCGGTTCATTTGACAGCCAAAAGTGATGATGGAGTAGGTGGGAGCAGCCATGGCAAGACCAGAAGACAACGCAAGCAACCTTTACCTTTGAGCTTAGCGGATCCTTGGTGGCGGCGGAGGCGACCGCAGGTGCCGCCCACTGCCTCTCTCTCCGCTTGTTAGTCCGGCATGAGGGCGTGAACCTGCCTGCTGCCGTTGGGGTAGAGCAAGGCGCGCTTGGGGCCATGGATGGGATCCTCCACGATAATGGTTTGGTCGCGGCTGGCTCCCAGGGAGACGATGGCAATCGGTACCTGCATCAACTGGGCCAAAAACTTCAGGTAGTCGTAGGCTTCGGGAGGCAAGTCCTCAAGGGAGCGGCAGTCTTTGGTGGAGCACTTCCAGCCGGGCAGGGTTTCATAGATGGGCTTGCACTGGGCAAAGACGCGGGCATCGCTGGGAAAGTGACGGATCTCGCGCCCCTGGTACTCATAGGCAACGCACACCTTGATCTCGTCTAGGCCGTCTAGCACATCCAATTTGGTGATGGCCAGGCAGTCGAGGCCGTTGATCCGCACGGCATAACGCCCAATCACGCCATCGAACCAGCCGCAGCGCCGCTGCCGCCCGGTGGTGGTGCCAAATTCGGCTCCCGCTGCCCCCAGGTAAGCGCCAATCTCGTCCTTGAGCTCGGTGGGGAAGGGGCCTTCGCCGACGCGGGTGGTGTAGGCCTTGGCTACCCCAATTACCCGGTCGATGCTGGTGGGGCCGATCCCGGCACCAACGCAAGCACCACCGGCAATAGGATGGGAGGAAGTGACATAGGGGTAGGTGCCGTAGTCGAGATCCAGCAGCGTGCCCTGTGCCCCCTCGAAGAGAATATTTTGCCGCTCTTCGATGGCCTGGGTGAGGAGCAGGGCGGCGTCGGTGACGTAGGGGCGCAGCCGCTCCGCATAGGCCAGGTATTGCTCGATGATTGGCTCAGGATCCAGAGGGGGTAGGTTGTAGATTTTTTCCAGCAAAACGTTCTTGTAGGGAATGGCCCAACTGAGGCGCTCCCGCAGTTGATCGGGATACATCAAGTCCACGACGCGGATGCCCATGCGCTCGGCCTTGTCGGCGTAGGTGGGGCCAATGCCTCGCCCGGTGGTGCCCAGCCTATAGATGCCGCGCCGCTCTTCCTCGGCCACGTCGATGACACGATGGTAGGGCAGGGTCACGTGGGCGGTTTCGGCGATGTAGAGGTTGTGGGTGGAGATCCCCAGTTGGTGCAGTTGGTCGATCTCGGCCAGCAACACCTCAGGGTCGATCACCGTGCCACTGGCGATGATGCAGCGCTTGTCGGGGTAGAGGATGCCGGAGGGGATCAGGTGCAGCTTAAAGATTTGGCCCCCCACCACCACGGTATGTCCTGCGTTAACCCCGCCTTGGTAGCGGACGACCACATGCGCCTTTTCACTGAGGAGGTCGGTGATCTTACCTTTTCCTTCGTCGCCCCACTGGGCACCGACAACCACAACGTTTGCCAAGAGCTTCTCCTACAGTCTGTGAACGGCACAAAAAATCCCCTTTGCGGGGTTGCTGCACTAATTTACCCCATTGCTCGGGGGGGTGTTGAGGGTTTTTGACAAAAAGGTTAACAATCGATTAACTTTTCCGTCCTCAACTCCCCGGCTTGAACAGGCCGATGGCGGTCACTTGGTTGGAGCCCACCGCAAAGACAAAGGACAGGCCCAGGGCATCGTAGTTGACGTAGTAGCGATCCTCCCGCAGGTATTCCCGACTGCCTTTGGGGTAGGGCACCACCTCGTTGTAGCCGTTTTCGCCGGGGCCGCCGTAAACGGCGATCACTTCGGAGTAGGTGGAGCCAATGCGGATCCCTTCGCCAGTCATGGCTTCGGGGTGGGTGGTGTAGATGCGGTCGGCAAAAAAGCTATTGAGAACGCCCGGACGGCGGTAGGCAAAGAGGATGTAGTCTTGCAAGTAGAAGATCTTCAGGTCGCTGTTGGGCTGGAAGACGTTGGCCCGCGACTCGGCGGGGATTAGATCCACGTTGCCCAAAAGGTGGGTATCGACGTTGCGGGTATCCATGCCCAGGACAAAACGAC
>NZ_JANSIR010000095.1:108714-123816 GCF_047462155.1 Synechococcus sp. OH2 | reverse complement strand
TTGACGTACTGGGGGCCCATGACCAGGTCGAGCTCTGGGACGCGGCGTAGCAGCCGCTCTCCCTCCTGCTGGGCCACGCAGCCGGCCACGATCAGCTTGATGGCGGGGTTTTTCCGCTTGCGCTGCGCCTGGATGCCCAGGTAGGAATACACCTTTTGCTCAGCGTTGTCGCGGATGGCTTGCCCAAAGCTCTGCAGCCGGGTGGGCCTGGGATCCCCTTTGCCGGGCTTTTGCTGCCGGTAAAAGTCCCGTTGAACCCTGTCCAAAAGCTGTCCCAGCTCCAGGGCTGAGCCGGTGCTGATGAACTTGTCGGTGGCCGTCAGCCAGTCCAAAAGCCGAAGGGCGGGGGTGAGATCGATAATGGGGGTTTCTGCCTGACCAGGGCGGTAGAGGCCGTAGTAGAGCCCCTGGATCTCGACATTTTTGGCCTTGCGCAAAAGGGCAGCTCCCAAGAGCACCAGCAGGGGGATGGAGCGAAAGGCGTGGGTGATATCAAAAAACAGCCGGGTGTTGGGCTCGATGCTGTCAACCAGCACGTCGAAGATGGCCCAGGTCTCCGCCTCGGTTTTGCCCTCAGGAATGCCTTTGGCCACCTTCTCCACATGGGGAGGTAGATCTTCCTGCAGGCGGCTCCAGTGCTTGGCACGGGCCTCTTCCGTCAGCAGGAGGATAATTCTGTCAATCTCAAAGAGCTGGCAGAGGGCTTTGGCAACGTAGCAGGTTTTCTCTGCCCGCCGCTCCTCAAAACAATACACCGTCTCGGTGTAATCGCCGGTGCCCAGGGTGGTCAAAAGGGTTTTAGCCATGGGGATCCTCGCGGTTGGGTCTGCAAAGCATCAAAGCACAACCGCCTGCAAGCTACCGCGACCTGGAAGCCCCCCCTTCACGAAAACAAGACGCCTTTTCCCAAGCAGTGAAGGTGGAAAGAGGCCAGAGTTAGCCTAGGAAGCAGTTGGCCTCTGGAACGATGGGGATCCTGGCATGCTCTCGATCGAAAAGCTATCGATTTCTCATCAAAAACTCACTCCCGAACAGTTTCTCGCCTTGCCAGAGGAAGATATTACCTACGAGCTGGTCGACGGACAAGCTATTCCCAAACATGAACCCATGTCGCCAAAGCGCTTCCATGCTCGTCTCCAGCCCATCCTTTGGCGAATCCTTGAGGACTGGTGCTCCGCTGCTGAGTGCCCCAAGCCGGGATCTGCTCATACTGAATGGGCAATTCTCCTTACCCGACAAGCGCAGCCCTGGATCCCGATCCCAGACATCACCTACATTTCCCATGAGCGATTGCCAATTGAAGCCATGGCCGATGAGCCCTGTTCGGCCATTCCCGAACTGGTAGTGGAGATTCTTTCTCCCAGTCAGAGTTTTGGGGCTGTGGCTCAAAAAGCAGCGGACTATCTAGAGGCCGGGATCCCTCGCGTTTGGATTGTGGATCCGCAGGCCAAGAGCATCACCATCTTCTACCCCGATGCCCCACCAAAGACTTTTACAGGATCCCAAGCCATCCAAGATGATTTCTTGCCGGGCTTGAAGGTTGTTCCCCAGGATGTGTTTGCCCAGGCTGGAATCCCTTAGCCGGCTCAGCCAAGTTTGAGCTGGAGTCAAGAAGAGAGTTAGCGATGAGGAACTCGTGATGCTATCAACTGCAGAGGTATCAGCTTCCCATCAAAAACTCACTCCAGAACAGTTTCTTGCCTTGCCAGAGGAAGATGTGACCTATGAGCTGGTTGATGGGCAAGCTTTCCCCAAAGATGTGCCGATGTCCCCTCAGAGATTTCATGCCTCTCTGCAGAAGCGATTGCTTTTCATTTTGGACGCGTGGTGTCAAGGCAAGGGGGACGTATACCCAGAGCTGGCAATTGTTTTGCAAAGGCGGGGTCAGGAGTGGCTTCCCGTTCCTGACTTGCTTTATGTCTCATTTGAACGCTGGCCGGGGCAGCTTGAGGAAGATGGCCCTTGTCCAACAGCTCCCGAACTGGTAGTGGAGATTCTTTCTCCCGGCCAGAGTTTTGGGGCTGTGGTTCAAAAGGCAGCGGACTATCTGGAAGCTGGGATCCCCCGCGTTTGGATTGTAGATCCGCAGGCCAAGAGTATCACTGTCTTCTACCCCGATGCCCCACCAAAGACTTTTACAGGATCCCAAGCCATCCAAGATGATTTCTTGCCGGGCTTGAAGGTTGTTCCCCAGGATGTGTTTGCCCAGGCTGGGATCCCTTAGTTGTTTTAGCTATCTGAGAGGGCTACCATGATTGAAGCTCTGGAAAGGCTAGCAAAGGAACCTACCGAAAGCTCTGCAACAGCTTCTGGGAAGATTTGGACTGATGAAGAGTTTATGGCTCTGCCCGATGATGGCAATCGCTACGAAGTTGTAAATGGAAAATTAATTGCGATGGGCTCAGCGGGTGCAAGACATGGCTACTACGTTAGTTTAATCAGTTTTTTCCTGACTGCCTATGTTAGAGCCCAAAAAATGGGTGTTGTCTTCGATTCCGACACTTCGTTTAAAATGAAATCCGGCAATCGCCGCTCCCCAGATTGTTCTTTCTTCTCCAAAGAGCGGCTGCGATCCCTTGGCGGGATCCCCAAGGGTTATATCGAGGGATCCCCAGATTTGGTTGTGGAAGTTCTCTCTGATGACAACACTGTAGGAGAGATCCACAACAAGATCGTCGATTATTTTGAGAACGGATCCCGCCTTGTTTGGCTTATTCATCCCGAAGAAAAGTATGTTTTGGTTTACCGTCAGCCTGAGCCCACAGCACTGAAGCGGCCAGGCGACATCCTAGAAGGCGAAGAGGTGATCCCTGGGTTTGCCTTGGATTTGTCGGAGTTTTTTGCCGAACCTGAGTTTTAGTTCTTTGCCAACCTAGCAACAAAACCCTCCAGGGTTCCGCGGCACCTGGTAAACTGGCCCCAAAAACGGGATCCCCTTCCATGGCGCTGGTTCACCTGCAAGTTCTGGAGCGCACCCCCAGGCGGCTGCGGATTGCCCTGCAAAGGTTTACCCCTGAGCAGCTGGCCTGGCGGGTGGGGGCGGGGCTGGGGTTGTTGGCGCTGGGATCCCAGCTCTGGCAGCCTTCCCCCCTGCTGGGGCTGCTGGCTGTAGTAGCGGGCCTGGGGATTGGGATCCCTTGGGGGCTGGGGCAGATCTTGAGTGTGGATCGGGAGCGGCAGCGGGTGACCCTGACCCGGCTGGGTGGCCCTTGGGGGATCTGGCGGCAGCAGGTCTTCTCTTATCCTCTCGCCCAATTGCAAGGGGTGCGGCTGCAGCGGCTGGGACAAGAGATCTTGGATAAAGAAGCACAGGAAAGCTTTCAGATACAAGCTCAGGTGCGGTTGCAGTTCCGTCCCCAGGTTTTTGAACAAGAGCTTGAAGAAGTGATCGCTTGTTTCAGTAGCCAATCGGCGATCAAAAAAGGCGAGCCGGAAGCCCTTGCCTTGGCGCAGCGGCTGGCAGGCTGGATTCAGGCCTATATGAACCCGTGAGGTTTCCTCTTGCGTAGCTCCCGAAGCCACGTGAGCTGTTGATTGTAGTACTTGGCAATCCTTGGAAAGCTGTCGAGAATGGGTGTGAATTTGGATAGGTGCTTTTGCGAACCTTCACAGAACAGAATTTCGGCAATGCTAAGCCGTCATGACTATTCCTGAGGAGACTCTAGAAACCGTTAGCCTAGTCGTCAGGGATGCTTTGCGCAACTGGCCGTGGCTGCTTTTGTGGGCAGCCTCTTTCCTGGCGCTTGTCTTCTGGCAAAGGCGACGGCTGCATCAGGCCCAGGTTGGTTTTCCCGACATCGTCACCCTGGCGCGGCCCGATACGACGTTGCTGGAGTGCAACGAAGTCCATCAGAGGGTTTTGGGCGATTGGCGGGGCCGGCGCTGGATCGAGGCCTTGTTGCCAGAGGAGCAAGAGCAGGTGCGGCAGCAGATAGCCCAGCTCACCCCTCAGCAGCCCACCTTCACGAGGGTTGTTAGGATGGTGGACGCGGCGGGACAGGTGCGGTGGTTTGAGTGGATCAACCAGGGCATCTTCGACCGGCGGGGCCGGCTGCGGTTTATTCGCGGGGTCGGCCGAGACATCACCAAGCAGAAGCAACTGGAAGACAATCTGCGGCTGCGGGAAGCCCAATTGCAAGCCCTCTTGGATGCCCTGCCGGCAGCCATATGGGCCAGGGATCCCCAGGGGGTGCTGATTTTGCAAAATGCCACCGACCGTGCCTGGTTTGGCGACCTGCTGGGCACTTCCCTGCAAGAGATGGCTCAGCAGTACCCCCGGTGGCTGGAGCGCGCTCCCCAAACTCTAGCCGACATAGAGCGGCAAGGGGTTTCCCAAGTGGAGGGCAAGGAAATCATTCAAGGCCAAGAGCGCTATGTCTATCGCCTGGCCGTGAAGCTGCAGGATGAGTCCAAAGGTTTGGGGTGCCTCGGCATTGCCTTGGACATTACGGAACAAAAGCGGCTGGAACAGCAGGTTCGAGAACAACAGGAGCGCTTTTGCGCCTTTCTCAACAACAGCCACGACATTTTGTGCCGGATCGATGCCCAAGGCTTGGTCTATCCCTTCAATTGCCCGGTTGCTGAAAAAATTTTAGGTCGTTGTCCTAAGGAGGGAGAACCTATACCTTTGGATTGGGTTCACCCAGAAGATCGGCAGATTGTTGCCAGTGCTCTTGAACACCTCAAGGCTCGACCTGGCGAAACGCTCAGCTTTATCTATCGAATGCAGCATGCGGATGGCCATTGGGTATGGCTAGAGAGCCGCTGTACTAATCTTTTGCAGGATCCTGCGGTGGCAGGAATCGTCTGCAGCACCCGCGACATTACCCAGCAAAAAGAGGCGGAACTGGCGCTGCGGGAAAGCGAAGCCCGCTTCCGGGAAATGGCCGAAGCTGTGCCAGTGAGCTTCTTTGTCTATTCTCCGGATCTCAGTCAATCCCTGTACAAAAGCCCTCAGTGCAAGCAGATCTGGGGATACACGCCGGAGGAGTTTTACCAGAAGCCGGATCTGTGGAAAGACACGATCCACCCCGAAGATCTGCCTCAGGTTCTGCAAGCCGTACCTCAAGTTATCCAAGGAGAGAAGCCGGTTACCTATCGCATTTTCCATCGAGATGGTCGGGTGCGCTGGTTGCGAACTTCCTGCCGACCTATTTTCAATGAACAGCAAGAAGTGATCCGCATTGCCGGCATCACAGAAGATATCACCGAGCAAAAAGAGGCGGAGCTGGCCCTGCAAGAGAGCGAGGCCCGTCTCAAGGCCATCCTCGACGGGATCCCTTTTCCCATCTTTGTTAAAGATTTGCAGGGCCGCTACTTACAGGTCAATCAAGCTTACCTGCAAAAAAACGGTAAACTCCCAGAAGAAGTTCTCGGCAAGGCCGATACGGAGTTCTTCTCGCCAGAGGAAGCTCTGGAGTTGCGCAAGGAAGATCAAAGAGCCATTCAGTCTCCCGCTCCCATCAGCTATGAGCGCACCATTTGTCGAGACGGCAAAAAGCAAGAAACGTGGATCACCAAGTTTGCCCTGCGGGATTGGCAAGGGGATCCCTATGCCGTTTGCGGCATTGCTGTGGATATAACCCCTCTCAAAGAAGCCCAGGATCTGCTGCTGCAAGAGGCAGAGCGAGCAAAACTTCTGGGATCCCTGCTGCGCCGGATCCGCGAGAAGCTGGACTTGCAGCCCCTCCTGCAAACCACGGCGGCGGAAGTGCGAGAGTTTCTCCAGGTGGATCGGGTGATGATCTACCAGTTGCAGGAGGGCATAGGGGGATTTGTAGCCGCCGAGTCCGTCCTGGATCCCTGCCCCAGCCACTTGGGCCGCTCCGTGTGGGATGCTTGCTTTCGCCAGGATCCCTGCTATCGTAAGTACCAGCAGGGCTTTGTGCAGGCCATCGACAATGTGGCCACGGCCCCTTTGGATCCCTGCTATCGGGAGCTCTTGGACTCTTTCCAGGCTCAGGCCAACTTGGTGATCCCAATTCGGCGGGGGGAGGAGCTCTGGGGCCTCTTGGTGGCGCAGCACTGCCGCGCCAGCCGTCCTTGGCAAGAGTGGGAGATCAAGCTTTTGCAAGAGCTAGCGGAGCAATTGGCCATTGCCTTGCAGCAGGCCCAGCTTTACGAGCAGGTAAAAGCCCTGAACCAAACGCTGGAGGAGAAGGTGCAGCAGCGCACCGCCGAGCTGGAGCAGGCTTTGCAATTTGAGGCCATCCTAAAACGCATCACCGACCGCGTGCGCGATTCTCTCGACGAAGCTGAGATCCTCAACACCGCCGTGCGCGAGCTGGGAGAGAGCCTAGATGCCGATGGCTGCGATATCGGTCTTTACAACGCCGACCTCACCCTTTCCACCATCAGCTACGAGTATTGCCCCCGCTCCGCTTCCTACCTGAACGTTTCTCTACCCCTAGTGGGAGGGCCCTACGACGACATTCACCGGCAACTGCTCAGAGGACAGCTTTGTCTATTTTGCTTCTCAGGGAGGGCTCCAGAAAACCGCCAGGTGGTGATGGCTTGTCCCTTGCTAGACAAAGGCCAGGTGCTGGGGGATCTGTGGATTTTTCGCTCGGCTGCACGTCCTTTTGACAACCAGGAGATCCAACTGATCCAGCAGGTGGCCAACCAATGCGCCATTGGGCTGCGCCAGGCGCGCCTGTTCCAAGCTGCCCAAGAGCAGGTGCAAGCCCTGGAGCGGCTTAACCGTCTTAAAGATGACTTTATCAGCACCGTCAGCCACGAGCTGCGCACCCCCCTGACCAGCTTGAAGATGGCTCTGAAGATGCTGCAGATGGCTCCCTCCCCCGAAAAGCGAGCTCAATATCTAAGCATTGCCGAGCGAGAATGCCAGCGGGAAATCGAGCTCATCAACGACCTGCTGGATCTGCAGCGCCTGCAGGCGGGGGCCTATGCTCTGCAGGTGCAAGCCCTCACCTGGCGGGAGCTGCTGGGGGATCTGCTGACCGTTACCGAGGAGCGGGCCCGCGCCAAGGGGCAGAGCTTTCAAGCCAGCGTCCCCCTAGAAAGCAGCCTCACGACGGATCGCCTGCTGTTGAGCAGGATCCTGCGCGAGCTTTTGCACAATGCCGTGAAATACACGCCGGCCCAGGGATCCATCCGCTTGCAAATTGAAACGGAAAATCCTCAAAGCCGCATCCAGGTTAGCAACAGCCAAGAGATCCCTGCCGAGGAGCTGACGCGCATCTTTGAGCGCTTTTACCGCATTCCCAGCAAGGATCCCTGGAAGGAAGGGGGCACGGGGCTGGGCTTGGCCTTGGTGAAGCAGATGGTGGATCAGTTGCGGGGATCCATCGAGGTGAGCAGCACCGCCGGCTGGACAACCTTTACGCTCCACCTGCCCCATCTGCCGCAGCTATGAAAGAGACTTGGCGGGCGTAGTACAAAGCGCAGTTGTAGACCTTGTTGGACTGCTGGCAGAGGTACTTCAGTAGGGCTACTAGCTTCCTGTCCTGAATCAGAACCTGTTGGCATCCGTAGTCCATGGTTGCTGAGTGGCGACCCAAAGCTATAGTAACGACCTGCATCATTGGGGAGCGACTTAAGTCGCTCGAAGGCTTTTCCACCCCGCACTACTCGTGCTAGCAGCGCGGAGCACTTAGTACGGGGCTACCAAGCTACTCTGCTGTGTAATAGGCACGTAGCTGCCTTGGGCCGCGAGAATGGTAACATCTCTAAAGCCCCCAAGTTGGCTTCCTTCCCCCACTAAAGCAGAGGGGCTTTAGCCCACCCACATCCCGTAACTGAAGAGAAGAGGACTAGGCCATCGATTTGCGGCGGTTGCGCCGCATGGCTACTGCTTTGCGCTTGCGCTTTTCCAGGTTGGTTTCAAAGTGGCGATGGTTGCGCAGATCCCGCAAAATGCCTGCCTTGGAGACCTGGCGCTTGAAGCGGCGCAGCGCGGATTCAATCCCTTCGTTTTCGCCAATCGTCACTTGAGTCATAAGAAAGACATCTCCTCCGTCAATCAACAAAAACGGACTTGGATACAACAGGGATCCCTATCCTAAACCATCTCCGGCCTACCTATTGGGCGCGGCTGCCGAAGTTGACTCCGGAAACCACCTCCCCCTCTCGCAGGTTCACCGTCAAAGAGACCGTCGCCCCTACGGTAGGAGAAGGGGAGGGTGTTGGAACTGGCATTGGGCTGGGGGCAGTGCCGGTTACCGATTGCACAAACCCGGCAAAGCTGGACACCCGCGTATACACCCCGTAGAAATTGGGCTGGGCGCAGCCTTTGCCAAAACTGGTGATTCCGGCCAGAGCAAAGCCGCTGCCGCTGGGTACGAGCAAAGGACCGCCGCTGTCGGCCTGACAGGTATCCACACCCCCTTGGGGAAAGCCAGCGCAGAGCATGGTATCTAAAATGATGCCATTGTAAGACTGGGGCGCGTTGCACACCTCGTTGGCGACGATGGGAACTTCGGCCTGTTGCAGATCCAGAGCAAAGCCGCTGGGTTCTTGGTCAAGGTCGCGGGGGGAGGTGGCCCCCCAACCCAGAATGGTGGCCAACGTGCCGGGGGCAGTCAGGCTGGTTTGGTTGGGCTGCACCAGGGGCAGGGTGGCCAGAGCCACCGGCCGCGAGAGGCGCACCAGGGCAAGATCGTTCCCCCCCAGTTGCCCCACCTGGGGATTGTAGCCGGGGTGGATGACGATTTGCGCAGCGCGAATGCGCTGGCCGGCGCTAACCTGCAGACGGGTTGTTCCCACCAACAGATCCAGGCTGCGGGCGTTCACCACCCGCTGGCCTTGATCATTGAAGAAGCAATGGGCGGCGGTGAGCACCCACTCCGGAGCAACCAGGGATCCGGCGCAAAACTGCGCCTGAAAAGGATCCGGCTCCGCCGCGTTCAGCAGGGCCACCATCCAGGGAAAGGCCCCCGGCTGGGCCGGCCTGCCGCCGACAATCCGACCTAAGCCTGAGGGCGGCCCAGTAAACACCCGCCCTGGGGGCAAAAGGGCGGTGACGCGGTAGGTGCCAGGGGGCAAGTTGGAAAAGCGGAAGTTGCCGTTGGCATCGCTGAGGGTGCTGGGCTCCCCCCCATCGAGGCGACCATTGCCGTTTAAGTCCAAAAAGGTGGTGATGCCGGCCAGCCCCGGCTCTCCCGGATCCCGCAGGCCATTGCCGTTGAGGTCGTCAAAGTGGGATCCCTCAATTTGTCCTCGGAGGGGGGAGAAAGAACCACCCGAAGTGCCGCCGCCACAGGCACTCACGCCTAGAACTAGCCATAGTCCGAGAACAGCTCGCCAAGCGCTGCTTGCCTTGAGACGGACAAAAGCTTCTGCGGAGCCAAACATGGGCAGCTTTTCCAGCGGGGGTTCCCCAGCCAGCTTCAGGGTATCAGCCCTGCTTGCTTAGGGACTGGGCTCTCAGTTGGCCAAAGGCTAGCCTTTGGCGGATCCCTAGCGCCACCGCGGCATTCCCGCGGAGGTGCTTAACTTAGGAGAGCAGCCTAGCACAGACAAAGATAATATGAAGGGCGAGAGGCAGGTCTAGCCCTTGTGAGGTGGAGCCCAGGGCACGCTGTGCCAGGGGAAGTCCGCGCCGGCAGGCCGCCATTCTTTGGCAACCCAGACACTCCAGTGCAAAGGGATCACCCATGCAGGCTATCACCTTGCTCGGCTCCACCGGCTCGATTGGCACCCAAACTCTGGACTTGGTGGCCCAGTATCCCGATCGCTTTCGGGTTGTCGGCTTGAGTAGCTACAGCAATGTTACCCTCCTGGCGGAACAGGTGTGGCGGTTTCGCCCCCAGATTGTGGCCGTTGGCCGGGAGGAGCTGCTGCCGGAACTGCGGTCGCTGCTGACCGGGATGCGACCCCTGCCGGAGTTGGTGGCGGGCACGGAGGGTCTGTGCCAGGTGGCAGCCTACCCCGCGGCCCAGCGGGTGGTGACCGGGATCGTTGGCTGTGCCGGCCTCTTGCCTACGCTGGCCGCCATCCGCGCCGGCAAGGACATTGCCCTGGCCAACAAAGAGACCCTGGTGGCAGGCGGCCCGGTGGTGCTGCCCCTGGTGCAAAAGCACGGCGTCAAGCTCATCCCGGTGGACTCGGAGCATTCGGCCATCTTCCAATGTTTGCAGGGGGTGCCAGCGGGATCCCTGCGCCGCATCTGGCTGACAGCCTCAGGGGGGGCCTTTCGCGATTGGCCTGCCGAGCAACTGGATCGGGCAACTCTGGCGGATGCCCTCAAACACCCCAACTGGGTGATGGGGCGCAAGATCACCATCGACTCGGCCACCCTGATGAACAAGGGCTTGGAGGTGATCGAGGCCCACTGGCTGTTTGGCTTGGACTATGACCACATCGAAATCCTCATCCACCCCCAGAGCATCGTTCACTCCCTGATTGAGCTAGCCGATACCTCGGTTCTGGCCCAGTTGGGCTGGCCGGATATGCACCTGCCCATTCTCTACGGCCTCAGTTGGCCGGAGCGCCTAACCACCCCTTGGGATCCCCTCGACTTGGTCAAGCTGGGATCCCTCACTTTTAAGGCGCCGGATCACCGCAAGTATCCCTGCATGGAGCTGGCCTATGCCGCCGGGCGGGCGGGCGGGACGCTGCCGGCGGTGTTGAATGCGGCTAACGAGGCAGCCGTGGCCTTGTTCTTACAAGAGCGCATTCGTTTTTTGGATATCCCCCGCCTTCTGGAGCGGGTGTGTGAGCGGCACCAGGTCATCCCCGCCCCAAGCCTGGAGGACATTCTGGAGGTAGACGCCTGGGCGCGACAGCAGGTGGAACTCTTGGCGCAGCAGGCCCCAGCGCAGGTTCTGGCCTAATCCCTACCGGGGGGATCCGGCCCAGCGCTAGAGTGGGAAGAAGCTGGAGGAGCACCTGAGTGGCGGGATCCCATCTCCGACAACTGGCCCATTATCTGCGCCCCTATCGGCGCCAGGTGGCGCTGGGCATTGGATCCCTGCTGGTGGTGAACGGGCTGGGGGTGTTCCTGCCCTGGTATGTCAAGCTGGCCATCGATGATCTCAGCCAGAACCTGGCCGCGCTGTCGCCCAGCCGCATCGCCCTCTACGCTCTGGTGGTGCTGGTTGTCTCCACCCTGATGATGGGCATTCGCATTGCCTCGCGGGTGTGGATGTTTGGCGTAGGGCGGCAGGTGGAGTTTCGCCTCAAGCAGGCCATCTTCGAGCATTTGCTTACCCTGCAGCCTTCCTACTTTGCCCAGCAGACCATCGGGGATATTCTCACCCGCATCACCAGCGATGTGGAAAATGTCCGCCGCCTACTGGGCTTTGCCCTGCTCAATTTGGCCAATACAATCTTTGCCTACGGCACTACGCTGCCGGCCATGTTGGGTATTGAGCCACGTCTGAGCGCCTTGGCCCTATCGGTGTTTCCGGTGATGCTCGGGCTGGTGAAGTTGACCAGCACCCGTCTGCAGCAGGAGCAGCTTCAGGTGCAGCAGGAGCTGGCCAATCTGAGCGATCTCATCCAGGAGGACATGAACGGCATCACCCTGATCAAGGTGTATGCCCAGGAAGAGCACGAGCAGCGGGAGTTTCGCCGCCGCAACGAGCGGCTGCTGCAGGCCAATTTGCGCTTGGCCCTCACCCGCAACCTGCTTTTCCCCTCCCTGGTGGCTTTGGTTAGCCTGAGCCTGCTGCTGTTGTTGGCAGTGGGGGGGCCGCAGATTGCCGCGGGGCGGCTGACGATTGGGGATTTTTCCGCCCTCACCCTCTACGTGGAACGGCTGGTATTTCCCACCGCTTTGCTGGGCTTTACCATCACCGCCTACCAGCGGGGCCAGGTCAGCCTGGAGCGGATCGACGCCTTGCTGCGGGTGGAGCCCACCATCCGCGATGCCCCCCAGGCTCTGCCGCTGCCTCTGGAAAAGGTGCAGGGGCGTATCGAGGCTAGGGGGATGACTTTTGCCTATGCCAATACGGGATCCGCAACACCGGCGCTGCAGGATCTGCACTTTTGCATCGAGCCAGGGCAACTGGTGGCGGTGGTGGGGCCGATTGGGGCGGGCAAGTCCACCCTGGCCAATGCCCTGCCCCGCCTGCTGGAGATCCAGCCGGGGCAAGTGTTTTTGGATGGGCAGGATATTACCCAGCTTCAACTGGGATCCCTGCGCCGCGCCATTGCCTACGTGCCCCAGGAGAGCTTCCTCTTCAGCGCCACCGTTCGGGACAACATCCGCTACGGCAAGCCCCAGGCGGAAGATTGGGAGGTGGAATGGGCCGCCAAAGCCGCCCACATCCACGCCGAGATCCTCCACTTTCCCAAGGGCTATGACACGCTGGTGGGGGAGCGGGGCATCACCCTTTCTGGCGGCCAGCGGCAGCGGGTGGCCCTGGCGCGGGCGTTGCTGGTGGACGCGCCGATTTTGATTTTGGATGACTGCCTCTCCAGCGTGGACAACCAGACGGCCCAGGCCATTCTCCGCCACCTGCGCCAGGCCACGGCCCAGAAAACGGTAATCTTGATTACCCATCGCCTCACGGCGGCGGTGGAGGCGGATCAGATCTGGGTCATGGACCAAGGTCGCATCGTGCAGCAGGGATCCCATGCCCAGTTGTTGGCCGATGCCGACGGCCTCTACGCCCGCCTCTGGGCCAAGCAAAAGCTGGAAGAGGCCCTGGCCTAGGTTTTCTCTGGCCAGAAAGCCGGCCCAGCGGCTACCCTAAGCTGCAAGGCTGTGGGGAGGGGCAAAAGCATGGGAAGCAACGGGATCGATCTGCGCCAATTGCTCGGCCAAGCCGGGATCCAACCCCAGTTGGTTCAGGGATCCCTGGAGGGGGTGCAGGTCAGGGGTCTGTGCACTGACTCGCGCCAAGTGCAGGCCGGGGATCTCTTTTTGGGGATGCCGGGATCCCGTGTCGATGGCGGCGAGTTTGTCCGGGCGGCGCTTACCGGAGGAGCGGTGGCGGCTCTCATCTCGCAGGAGGCGTGGAAGCAAGTCAGCGGAGAGGCTGAAGGGAGCAGTCAGCCCATTTTGGTGTGGCCCCGCGCCGGCCTGAACCGGGCTGTGGCCCAGGTGGCGGCAGCCTTCTATGGCTTTCCGGCCCGCCAGCTTACCTTGGTAGGGGTGACGGGCACCAACGGCAAAACCACCACCACCCATCTCATCGAACATCTGCTGCAGGCTGCCGGTCGCCCCACTGCCTTGCTGGGCACCCTCTACAACCGCTGGCCCGGCCACTGCCAGGTAGCCCCCCACACCACCCTGTTTCCGCTGGAGCTGCAGCGCAGCCTGAGAGAAGCCAAGGCAGCCGGCGCCGAGGTGGCGGTGATGGAGGTCAGCTCCCATGCCCTGGCCCAGGATCGGGCTTGGGGGTGTAGCTTTGCCGCTGCCGTCTGGACCAACCTCACCCAGGATCACCTGGATTTCCACGGCAGCATGGAAAACTACTGGCAGGCCAAGGCCACCCTGTTCCGGCCGGAGTACTTGCAGGGGCGAGCGGTGGTCAACGCCGACGACGAGGGCGGACGGCGGCTGCTCGAAGCCATCCCAGCCCCTCTGGAGCCCTGGGCCTACTCCCTGCAGCCCCTCGAAGGGATCCCTGCCCTCTGGCCCAGCGACGTTCAACTTCACCCCAACGGCCTGCAGGCAACCCTGCACACCCCTTTGGGCAGCTTTGCTGTGGCAGCGCCGCTGGTGGGATCCTTCAACCTGGCCAACCTGCTGGCGGCAGTAGGGGTGGCGCTGCACCTGGGGATCCCGGTTGAGGTTATCCAGTCGGCCCTGCCCCGTTTTCCCGGTGTGCCGGGGCGGATGGAGCGGGTGAGCCTGCCGGGGCAGGACATCACGGTAATCGTGGACTATGCCCACACCCCCGATGGGCTGGAAAACCTGCTCAAGGCCCTGCGCCCGCAAGTGCAAGGCCAGCTGATCTGCGTCTTTGGCTGTGGCGGGGATCGCGACCGGGGCAAGCGCCCGCAGATGGGCCGCATTGCCGCCACCTGGGCCGATCAGGTGGTGGTGACCTCCGACAACCCCCGCACCGAGGATCCGCAGCAGATCCTGCAGGACATTTTGGCCGGGATCCCTGGATCCCCCTGGGCGGTGGAGGTGGATCGCCGCCAAGCCATTCGCCTGGCCATCCTGGAGGCCCAGCCGGGCGATACAGTCGTGATTGCCGGCAAAGGCCACGAAGACTACCAGATCCTAGGCACCGAGAAGATCCACTTCGACGACCGGGAAGAAGCCCGTGCCGCCCTTTCCCTCAGGGAGAGGGGCCGGGGGTGAGGGTTAGGCTACTCCTGCCCTCTCTTCTGCAGCATCAGCTCCACAAACTCCCGGAAGAGATGGTCGGCATCGTGGGGGCCGGGGCTGGCCTCTGGGTGATACTGCACGGAAAACAAAGGTAGGTGCCGGTGGCGGATCCCGGCCACGGTGCGGTCATTGAAGTTAAGGTAAGTAATTTCCGCTTCCTCCGCCGGGATCGAAGCGGCATCTACCGCAAAGCCGTGATTTTGGCTGGTGATCTCCACTTTCTGCTCCAGCCCACAGGGGTGGTTGAGGCCGCGGTGGCCGAACTTCAGCTTGTAGGTGGATCCGCCCAGAGCTAGGCTGAGGATCTGGTGGCCCAGACAGATGCCAAACATTGGCTTCCCGCTTTGCAGCAGCGCCTGGGTGGTGCGGATGGCCGTTGTCTCTGCCGCCGGATCCCCGGGCCCGTTGGAGAGGAAAATCCCATCGGGGTTGTAACTCAGGATCTCCTCCGGGCTGGCGTGGGCCGGCAACACCATCACGCGGCAGCCGTAGCGAGTCAGGCGGCGCAAGATGTTGCGCTTGATGCCAAAATCCAGCGCCACCACCCGCAAGGGGGGATCCGGGATCCGGATCCCTTGGCTGCGGCCATAGTCCCAATCGGTGGGGGTGGGCTCCAGCCACTCGTAGGGCTTGGGCGTTGTAACCTCTGCCACCAGGCTCAGCCCCTGCATGGAAGGGGCCTGGCGCACCCGCTCCAGCAACGCCTGCGGATCCAAGATCTCGGTTGAGATGGCCCCGTTCATCACCCCTTGCGAGCGCAGCCGCCGCGTCAGGGCCCGCGTATCCACCCCGGCAATCCCCGGAATCCCCTGCCGTTTGAGGTATTCAGGCAGCGTCCCCGTAGCGCGCCAGGA
>NZ_JANSIR010000095.1:103096-108589 GCF_047462155.1 Synechococcus sp. OH2 | reverse complement strand
CACGTTGCGGGCGATGATCCCGGCGGCTTGGGGCTGTGCCGATTCCTGATCCAGGTCGTTTACCCCCGTGTTCCCCAATTCCGGGCAGGTGAACGTGATCAACTGCCCCCGGTAGCTTGGATCCGTCATCACCTCCTGGTAGCCGGTCATGCCCGTGTTGAACACCACCTCACCCACCGCCGTGCCCTCTGCTCCAAACGACCAGCCGGCAAAGGCCGTGCCATCGGCCAGCACCAGCAGAGCCGGCTGCCGAGTTTGCCAGGGGAAAACTTTTTCCGGAGCTTCAAGAGTTGAGGAGACCATAACCTGTGAACCTAGACAGCTCCCCTCTCCCCTTGGGAGAGGGGCCGGGGGTGAGGGCAATGGGCCGGGATGAACAGCCTGACTATCCTACCCCAACTATCCTTCCTCTGCCTCGTTGGCGACGTTGCCACATTCTGGCCTGTTGTCCTTGCGGAGAGTGCCGATCAAAGTGCTCACCACCACGCAGCGGTTTTCGCCCTGGGAGTAGGTGCTGCTGACCACAAAGCGCCCCAACTGACGCGCCCGCCCTTCCGAGTCGAAAACAGCCCTCCCTCTTTCGTTGGCAAAGGTACTAGTTACAGTTACAAAATTATTCAGGCGCACCCGCTGACAAGGGATCGGCTCATCGCAAAGGCCTTCCTCGTCTTGGATCACCAGCGTGGGGACACTCGGATCTGAGTTGTCGATTTCAACCACCCAGGCGCGGCCTTGAAGAGAAGCTCTGGCGTTGGTGTGGGCAGTGCGCAGGGCTCGCTCCACCTTGTTTTGCGCGTCCTCCAATTGGATGCGCGCCCAGATGTTGATCCCGGAAGGAACGGCCAGCCCGGCCACAATGCCGATAATGACCACCACCGCCAGGACTTCTATCAGCGTGAAGCCCTGGGATCGAAGCGGCCGCGCCGGGCCAATGGTTTTTTTCTCCAAGGCCAACATGGTGGACATTCCCCCTAGGAGAGTTGACGGTTGATAACACCGCGGGCAAGAACCCGAGTTTGCAGCGGCAGCAGGTAGCGCGACACCTCTGAGATATCGACGCTGGTGGCATCCTGGATATAGCGGCGGAAGAGGCCGGGGTTGGCCCGCTCCATGGCCGTGGCCGTGATGTTAATGATCACATCCTGGGGTCGGTCGGCGCCGGGGCTGCGCCGCACGCAGACGTAGAAGCCCACGTCGTTCTGGTTATCTGCCAACCCTGAGAAGGTGACGCCGTTGGGTTTGCCACCGCCAAAGGCATAGCCCTGCGGGCAAGCGGGTGCAACCTGTGGACTCCCCTCCCGGCTGCTGAAGATGTTGGAGACCAGAGTTATCAGGCGGGGGCCTTCCTGGCTATTGGCAATGGGGGTCTGGGGCCTTTGCTGCAAAGCCTGCTGAGAGGGCCAGGCGAGAAAACCTTCCCGGAACGGATCCGGATCGGAGCTAAAGAACTCGCTGCGCCCGGCGCAGTCGTTATCACCTTGCCTTGCGAGGGGGCGTAACTCAAAACGCTCGATCCGCGCGTTGCCTTCCCAGGGAGTGTTCCCTGTTGGGTTGCCGGCGTTGTTGTAGTTGCGGCGCAGGTAGTACACCACCAGGGTGTAGATGCCGCGGCGGCTGAGCAGCGTTTCCCAATCCGCATCTTCGCCGGCATCTACGCCGTTTGTGAGCAGGAACCCAGCAGGTGGTTGGGCAGGCAAGATGGCACGGCCTTCGCGAATCTCTTGCAAGGTGGGGTTGCCCGCGTAGCATCCCCGCGGGATCGGTTCCAGCTTCCAAAGGGCAACAACCGGGATAGCGTCATCGGGGCGGCGGATCCAGCCTGGCTCGTAAAGCCGCTGGATAACATCTGGGATCCCGTCCTGTTCGGTGTCGTTGTAAATGTAGAGAGCTTCTGCCAGATCCTGCTGGATATATTCCATGGCCTGGGTTAGCTCCGCCTGCACCTGGGTGCGGCCCGTCTCTTCCCGATCCAGCCGCATCGTCTCGATGACGATCATGGCGGTGGCCAGGAGAAAGATGGAGGCAATCAGCAGCGAGACCAACAGCTCGATGAGGGTAAACCCTCTGCTGGCTCGGCGGCGAAAGATCCTGAAAAACATAGGGAAACACCCCCATCTTGCAACAGGTTTGCGGAAAGGAACTTAGGCTCTACCTCAGGTTTCAACAGGACTGGCAGGCAGGGGGAAAGCCCGGCACCTCTCGATGGGATCCGCACCTATGGTAATGGCTATCTGCCGGCAAACATCTCCCAAGTCGGCGGCGGGGTTAATTTCTACAAAGGAGGTGGCCAGGGGAAAGAGCCAGACATCGGCATTGGCCAAGTTTTGGTTGGCCGAAACCAGCTCCGTTCCCAATCCAGGCAGCGCTTTGCGCGTGTCTGGATCAAAAGAAAAGCGGTGGTAAACCCGCACGCCCAGGCGAAAGCTGCAGGGCACCCCCTCAATAACCGTTCTTTCCCGCCGGTCGATGCAGGGCGCTCCCTCGTCGCGGAAGGTTTGGATGACGTATTCTTCCGGGTTCCGCCCCGGCACTTGAACTTGCGCCAGGCGAAGGGAATAGTTGTCTTTGTGGGTGTAGTCGCCGGCATTTGCATCGGCGGGCATCTCGTCAGGGGGTGGGGTGCTGGCCAGCGGGTCTTTTCCCACTTTGGGCAGACGATCCCGTTGAGCCGGATCCTGAAAAGCCTTTGGAGCAGCCGACAGCTCGATATCCACCAGGGTGCGGATGCGATCCACCTCCTCCTGGGCCAGGCGGTTGGCCAGCTCCACCCGCTCGCTCATGGCCCGCCGGTAGGCAATCACCGTGAGGGTGGGGGCTAGGGCGGCCATGGCCAAGGCCACGATTACCACCGAAGCCAACACCTCAATGAGGGTAAAGCCCTCTGCTGCCAGTTGCCACCGAAGCCGACCCTTGCTCATGGATCCCTCCCTATTTCGCCCCTACTTTAATTTGCCCCTGACCGGACGGATCTATATCAGCTCCATATCAGTTGAACTCATTGCAGCCGCCAATCTGGGCAGACGGATCCAACGGCACATCCGGCTGATCCTGGAGCGCGCAGCGCAGCCGCCGCACATACGGATCTTGTGGATCCAGCTCGCGCAGGAACTCTGTGCGCGCGTTGGAGGGGAACTGGAAGCGGCTGGAGACGGCGCCGGGGCGGCGAGCAATCTGCAGGCCCACGTCGTAGCCGAAGCGGCGGTTGGGTGGGGAGTAGTAGTCGTAGCCGAGCACAAAGGTTGGATCCGGCACCAGGTTGGGCGGCTCGAAGCTGCGCTGCAAGAAGGGGCCGGTGGCATAGGTGCTGTAGTTGAGCTGGATCATTGAGCCGCTGAAGAAGAGGTTGGTATTTCTCCACAGCTCGTTGAGGCGCAGGAAGTTGTGCATGCCGCCGGCGGTTTGATCCAGCCGCGAGGGGAGCACGCCGCTAACAGCCACCGCGTTGACCCGCGTCTCTCGGGCAGGCTGCAGTTGCCGGTTTTGGCTGCCATCGTCGTTGCGGCGGCGCTGGTTCGGGTCGGTGGAGGCCAGCTCCTGGAAGCGGGGAATGGGAATGGGCCGCCGCGTCACCTCGTCCAGGATTACGCCCAGCACCGGGTTGGGGCCGGCAAAGCCAGTGGTGGGCCTGTTCAGATCCAGGGTGAAGGGCTCCACATCCACCCACACCAGGCCATCGTTATCGCCGCCGTTGCGGTCGATTTGCACCTGGATGGTGTTGCCGTTGGGCTTGACGTAGAAGCACAGGCCGTTGCTGATTTTCTCACTGCCTTTGTCGTCGATGTAGTAACCGTCCAGATAGGTGGATGTGGTGGCGTAAGCTTGCGCCGTAGCGTTATTCACCCGAGCGTAGGGGTTGAGCGCCATCTGAGGTTGTACGCCAGGAATGTCCCCAAACAGCGGATCCCGATCCACTACATTACCCTTATTGTTAAAGCGCAACGTGCTGGGGCGGCTGTCGCCAGTGTAGGCGGTGTACTTGAAGCGGTCGTTGAAGTTGGGGCGGAACACCCCCGGCACCCAGAAGCCGCCATCGGGGCCGACTTTCTCCTCAGAGTCGCAGCGGACGGTTAGATCCCCTTTGAGCAACCGGCGCCGCAGTTGCCGCGCCCAATCATCGGTGTTTGGAGCCGGGTTGCCAGCAATCGGTGGAGCGCCGCTTTCGGCAGGGCGGATGCCCGGCTCTTTGCTGGGGTTGGCAATCTCGGTGAGCAGCAAGTTACTCTTCAGGCCGTTGCGGGCGGCGTAGGCCGGCTCGCCGAAGATCCAGTTGAAGGCGGCCTGCAGGGCTTCGGCAGGGCTGGGCCACTTGGGCGGCTTGGGCACCCCTGCTTTTACCTCCAGCACTGGCGAAAGCCGCGGCTCCAGGGCAATGGTTACGCCTTCATCGACAGCCTGGGCCACGTCGTGGACGCTGATCGTCTCCGGCTCCGGCTCGGCTTGAACTTCGCCCACGGGGCGCAGCTCCACCGTGTTGGGCTTGGCCGCCATCCACTCGCCCAAGGGGCTCTTGCCGGGAGCATCGGGCGCAAAGGTACCCGGCCCGCAAGGCCGCCCTTGACAGGTGAGATTTTGCGACTGCGTCTTGGTTTGTTGGCAGGTGGGGCTGCTGGTACCGGCGATGAGGGTGCCCGTCCGAGTTTGGGTAAACGTTTTGGTTGTGCCGCAGGCGATTTGGTTGATGACCTCGTCGCAGCTAGCCGGCGACCAGGGCCCCCAGTTGTAGTTGCAAGTCTGCGGGCAGGTAACCGTTTGGGTTTGCGGCCGGGTGGTGGTTCCGCAGCTCGAGGTACAGGTCTCGGTGCGGGTTTGGGTTATCGTCAGGCCGCCGTTGGCCAGCGTGCACTGAGGAGTCCAATCTGTATAGGTGCAGGTAGCACCCGGCGGCTGGCAAGTGATGGTTTGGGTTTCGGTTTCGGTGAAGGGAGCTTGGCTGGTACAGAGCGGCGTAACCGTGCGGGTGCGGGTTTGGGTGATGGTGGCCCGGCTGCACTGCTGCTGCTGGGTGCACTGAGGACTCCAGGCCGACCAATTCCCGTAGTTGTACTGTGGGTAGCAGGTGATCTGCCGGGTTTGGGGCGTCGGCGGCGTGCCGGGGCAGCCGGCGGGCAGCCTGGCTGTTTTGGTTTGGGTGATGGTCTTTGGCTGACAAATATTGGGTTCACAAGCGGGCGTCCAATTATTATCCCAAATGGGATCACAATTGAGGCTGACCGCGCAGTGCCCCTGAATTTTCAGCAGAGGGTTGCTCGGATACGTCAGCAGAGCTTTGTTCGGATCCGGCTGGCAAGGCAGGTTGACTGGCGGCAGCGGCTTCAGGTAGCGCAGGTCGTAGTCTTCCAGATCGCTGCCATCGCGGGTAGCAAAGCGCAATCGCGCAGTGCCGGTATTTTCATAGGTCTGGATCTCTACCAGGTAGGGAGAGTCCTGGGATGGATCCGCGCAGTCCAGCTCTAGGCGCAGAGTGACCTGCTTGCCGCCGCCATCTGACCAGGC
>NZ_JANSIR010000095.1:99966-103004 GCF_047462155.1 Synechococcus sp. OH2 | reverse complement strand
TCGGCACCTGCCGCGTCCGGCCCTAGGCCGCTGAGGGGAGTGCCGTTCCAAACGCCGCGGTTGATGAAGGTGGGTGGCTCCGCGGGGTTGGAAGGGTTGTAGTTGGGGTTGCGCCGGATGATCAGCCGCACGCCATCATCACCATCGAGGATGCGGTAGCTCTGCAGGCCCGGCCAGCGGGGATAGAGCTCCCCTACCCAGCGGACGACGAAGAAATCGTTGCCGTTGTTGTTGCCACTGCCGGATCCACCGGTTCTGCGCCGCCAGCAGGAGCGTAGGAAGTTGAACTGGTTGGGGTTGAATCGGAGCTCGCTAGTTCCCTGTCCGTTGGGGAGCAGCCTAGTGAGGTCGTATCCAATGCGAGGGCTGCCGACAGGCACATAGGAATAGCCGATGTCATCCGCATCGATGGGCGCATTCGGCAGGCCGTTATTGCCGTCTGGCTCTCCGCAACTGGGCATCCAGAACCAGTCGCCGCGATCCCGGCGATCCGGACTAGGATCAGGCGGGATGAAAGGTGGCCGAGGCTCCCGAAGAAGATCATCCCAACGATTCGGCGGCGCGAGAATCGGCACCGACAGGCGGCAAAGGGGCTGCAGGATGTCAGACAAAGAGCCATTGCAAGTGGAATTGTTGTACAACAGCCGCTTGAAGGGAGACCTTGAATCCCGGGACGTGCTGCTGCCGAACTGGTACTGGAAGCCACCCCACCAGGGAAAACCGCTGCCGCTGCGGGCAAAAGGTGCTAGGTTAGCTGGATTATCGATAGCGTCGCGCACGCAGGCCCAGCGCTGGTCGTTGGTGGCGCTGTCCAAATTGGTCGTTGGACAACGCGGCGCACTGCTGGTGTAGCCGTTGTTGTATTGACCGATGGCATCCGGCACCCCCTGGGCCGGGAACACCGGATCCGGCCAGCGCACCGCCCTCAGGTAGCGCAGGTTATCTGGAGCAGTTAAGAGCAAAGAGTTTACATCGTTAGTTCTGGGAAACTCCGTGTTGCGGTTGTACTGGCTCTGCGGGCTGGTGATCCAGCCGTTGTAGTACTCGGCCAGCAGGCCAGCGCCGCCAGGGTTCGGGCAGGGCCCGATGGGAGCCACCATCACCCAGCGGGAGGTATCCAGCACCGGGTTGCCCAGGGCCGAGATGCGCACGCCGAAGTTGGCATAGTCCCTATCTGGCGCCCGCAACTGCCGCTCCGCCGGCACGCCCCGACCTACTGTCCAGTCGGCTTCATTGGAGTTGGGATCGGTGCTGTTGCGGCGCTCAAAGAGGGTGTCGCGGGCAAACACGTCCGGCCAGCCGGGCTGGTTGGTGTTGTCGCCCAGGTTCTGGGCCCCGCCGGTGTTGTCGAAGCGCAGGACACCGGCGCCAGCGTTATTCGGATCCGGAGCCGGCCAGTTGATGCCCCGGATCACCAGCGCCTGGTTGAGGAAGGAGGTGTTGGCCCCGAGGTTTGGCCCGCTGCAGCCGTAGTAGTCGTTGCGGCGAGGGGAAGAAGCTCGTCCATTTTGGTAGTCGCGGTTGGCCACAAAGCTGCTGCCGCCGCCGTTGAGGGTGCCATCCTGGACAAAGCCATCGTCAATGCTGCCATCGCAGAAATCGGCGGAGAGGATATTGATCGAGTCGCCTATGATCTCGCTGGGCCGCCAGAGATCTTCCGCTGCCCGGGCAAAGCGCCGGTCTTCATCCCTCCGGAGTCGCCCGTAGAAGTTGCTGTAAAGGCCGTCTGATCCGAAGTTGAGGAGAGTCTTGACCTCTTCCAGCCGATCGCCTCCCCTCGTCTGGTGCAGGTTAAAGTCCCCTTGGATGTAGACGGGGTTGTCGGAAATAAAGGAGAGGCCAAAGACAGCTTCATCGAGGTTAAACCCGCCGCGGGCCAGCACCGCCCCATTGCGCAGCCGGAAGCCATAGGGCCGCCGATCCGGATCGGGGTAGTAGTCCACCGGCTTGGGGCTAAGCCCCTCGTTGGAGACGGGTGGATCGCCGACCGGTTGGTTGCGACCGGGCTGACCGGCATTCATGATGAAGGGAAGGGTGCCACGGGCGTTTGCCGCTTGCCAGGCAGTTTGATAGGCGGCGAAGTTGGTCAAAGGCGGGCGGGCAATGGCATCCTCCCGCACCGCATCTTCCCGGAAGGCGTAGAAAATACCCCCCTCGCGGCCTTCTTGCACGCCGGCAGGCAGCCAAGTATCCCCGTTAATCAAGCCGTTGGCCTGACCGTTGACGTTGTTGGTCAAAAGGGCCAGGTCGATGTTGAGGGCCCGCACTGCCATTGCCTCGCGGCCATCGTAAAACACCGAATCTTTGAAGGGCACGCGATGGCACTGGTCGCCGACTCGGATCAGCTCCATCTGGTTGCTGTTGGGATGGTTGCCACCGAGTAGGGTGCTGCTGGGGCAAGTGGCAGTGGCATGGGGCAAACGCCAGTCGTTGATGGTGGAGCGAGGCCGAAGAGCCACTTGCTCGAGGTCGGTTACTGCCCGGTAGGTCACATCCGGCAGCCAGGAGTAGGCGCCTCGCCGCTCGCTCTCTATGGGATCCGCCTGGCCAAAGTCGCTGGTGGGGAAGATGTAGCGCAGCGGCAGGTAGAAGCGGTTAGAGGCATTCAGATCACCCCTACGGCTGGCTTGAATGTCATCCCGAAGGATCTGAGCTGCTGGATCCCCGGCGTTGGCAGCCGCCTCAATCCGCAGAATGTTGTCGGCCAGCATGCCCAGCATGCAGCCCGCCGTCTGCAGCGTGGTTTGATCCGCCAAGCTAAGGTTGTTCGGGTTGTTGATGATTCGCCGCAGCTCGGAGAAGTTGCCAAAGGCAGTGATGAACGGATCTGGGTGGATGCGGCCCGCCTCCTGCCTGGGCGGATAGGCCCCGTCGGGGTCGCCAGCAAAATTGGCCAGGTTGGTCAGCGCCGTCCACAGGGGCGTCCCAGGCCGCAGCCGCTCTTGCATCGGCCCAGGGTCATATTCCCAGACGTTGGTGCCCTGGCCGGTGAAGAAGTTGATGCCCAGTTGGTCGGTCTGATCGCCGGCAGGGAAGGG
>NZ_JANSIR010000095.1:73216-99820 GCF_047462155.1 Synechococcus sp. OH2 | reverse complement strand
CAAGCTCCAAGGCGTGCCGGGGTGGGCCACCGTGGCCAGGCAGGCGATGGGGAAGCGCCCATCTTGGTGGCTGTAGTGGTAAACAGCCGTGGCCTGCACTGCTGCCGGGTTGTCCCGCAGGGTTAGGCGTTGCCGCGCCTCGTTGCTGATGAAAATGGCCTGTAGCTTAGTGGGATCATTGGGATCGCCCCCTGGCACCAACGGCAGCGGCAAAGAGTCGGTGCGGGTCAGCTCCAAGCGCTGCCCCACGATCACCCGCAGGCCCTCCACACGGGCCCGCCGCTCCCAGTAGCCATCCAGCCCCACCTCGGCAAGTGCGCCTGCGGGTGGGTTGTCTTCGGTGAGGGATTCGCCCAGCTCATTTTTGGCCTCAGGCGGGATTGTGTCACCTGCCCTGGCGTTGAACTTTTCGGCAAAGGTGGGCACGTTGCAGCCATTCTGCGGGTCAGGCGTCACGGGCGGACGCTCGTAGCTGGCCTTGGGCCCAAAGCGATTGTCGGCCCGATAGACATCGTCCACGTAGGGCGGGCAGACTTGGTCGGAACCGGACTGAAAACCGCCGGCCTTGATCCGGCCGGGGTTGGGCTCCCGTTTGGCGTTGAGGGGAGAAGCCGCCCATCCCGCTGCATCTGCGGCATAGGATCCGCGGGTGCGTATGCGGCCGAAAAGGTGGAGCTCCAGCGGATCCAGGGCCACACTCTCCGGCTCTACCGTGTTTTGCACCGAGTCAAAGTTCAGGTTGTTCAGCCTGGCCAACACACTCGGCGCTACGTCTTGCTCGCCGGAGTGCACATCGAAAATCAGGGTATCGCTCACCTGCTGGCCGGCGTAGCCAATAGCCCCTGCCACCAGCTCTCCGAAGGCAGTAATCTCCGAGTTATCTACAGGCATGTAGAAACAGGATTGCTCCGAGCTGATGGTGAAAGCCCGGAACAAGTTGTTGGGGGCATAGCGGAAGAAAAGGCTGCCGCCGGCGTAGATGGCGCCGTTCCAGTTGTAGCCGGGGGTGAAGAAAAACTCTAGGTCGCCGCGGCTGAAGGCCCCCCACTTGTTGAGGAGATCCCGCTTCCGATCCTGCTGGAATTGCAAAGCCGAGATGGCGCGGGTGGTGGAGTCGGCGCCTTGAATGGGCAAGGTGACGGCAAAGACCTGGAAAGGCTTGTACAGCGCCGATCCCGCCTGGAACCAGTCTCCCACGTTGGGGTTGGCGGTCTGCTCGGCGGCTTTGTCGGTACAGGGGTTCAGGGCCGACCCTTGCAGGGGGCCACTGCGGATCATCAGGCGCCGCGCCCGCTCCGTATCCGTTAGCTGGCTATCCTCAAAGCCAGCGCCAGCAGCCCGACGGGTGTTGAGAATGGTGTAGGCAGTTACGGAGTCGTTGACGCCGTTGTTGTCGGTGTCCACCAAAAACCACCAGGCCGGCGCCCGTACCGGCACAGGCAGGGTTTGCCCGGGGTTGTTGGGATCCTCCACCTCGATGTTGGTTGTAATTTCGAACTGGGTTTCATCGGGGAGGATGTAGGGCTCGTTCTCATCCCGCGGGAGCAGCCCTCCCGCCCCGTCGTTAATCAAGGCCGCGGCAAGTTGGGCATCAGTAGGGGTGCCAGCGGGCAGGCGGGGATCCCGCACCAGGTAGTCGATCTTGGCCCGCGCCCGGTCGATGGCGGCGTTTAGTTGTCGGCTAACCGTCTGCCCCGCCCGTTCCACCTGGGTTTGGATATTGCGCTGGGTGGAGCGGGTGAGCAGGCCCACCGTTACCAAGCTCAACACCAGTACAATCAGGATGGCGACCGGTAGAACAAAGCCACGCTCGCGGATCCTGCGCCGATCCACCGGGATCTTCAGAGAGCCAAGCAGACGCAGGGCAAGTTTGAGCAACAGTGGGGAAGGAGCAGACATAGCCGTACGCGGGTAAAGGCTACCAAGATAGCAACAGTATGCAAGGGATCCGGATTGCAGGCATCCCCACCTCTGGGGGGAAACGCCGGGCTGCCCAAGCGCTCCGCGCCGCTCACGCGACCACCCCCGGCCCCTCTCCCTGAGGGAGAGGGGAGTAGGATAGGGGCTTTGTACTTAGAGAATTCCCAGTTGTTGCGCCTTGAGCAGGGCGGTGACGCGGTCGGTGGCGTCCAGCTTGCGGTAGGCGGCGCTGGCGTATTCTTTCACGGTTTCGATGCTGAGGCCCAGGCGGCGGGCAATCTGCTTGTTGGCCAGGCCCTCCTTCATCAGTTGCAACACGCACAGCTCGCGGGGGGTAAGCTTGGGCAACGCTTGGGGGGTGGGCAGCCAGTCTTGATCGGGAGTGGCCAGAATTTGCCGAATGACGCGGGCCAGCTCCGCCGGGTCGGTTTCTTTGGAGAGGTAGCCTTTGGCCCCCGCTCGTCGCGCTGCCTCGACCAAGGCCGGCTCCTGAAAGGTGGTCATCATCACCACCACCACCGACAGGCCCAGCTCAACAATCTGCTGGCAGGCCAGGATCCCGTCTCCATCCGGCATGCGCACATCCAAAATGGCCACGTCGGGAGGGTTGTGGCGGCAGTACTCAACGGCCTGGGATCCCGTCTCCGCTTCGGCCACCACCTCAAATCCTTGCGCTTGCAGGGCAAACTTGAGCCCCAGCCGAAATAGGGGATGGTCGTCGGCAATCAGAACTCGCACAGGGGAACTCATGGCAGGCGATCCCGGCCAGGAAGGGGGCTAAGCTTAATCTGCCCAAAAGAGGGAGCTAGCCCTCACCCCCGGCCCCTCCCCCCAAGGGAGAGGGGGGCTAGTTTTTCACAAAGACCATGCCGTGGGCGCTGGGGCTAAAGGTGGGATCCAGTTGGGTCTGGGCGTTGTACAAGGCGCCAGTTAGATCCGCTCCCTCCAGAAAAGCTCCCCGCAGGTCGGCCCCGCGCAGATCGGCCTGGCGTAGGTTGGCTCCTGTCAGGTCGGCGCCGGCAAGAACAGCCCCGCGCAAATCGGCTTCGCTGAGGTTGGCCACCTGGAGGTTAGCCCCTGTGAGATTGGCCTGCTGGAGGTTGGCTTGGCTGAGATCCGCTTCCCACAGAAAGGCCCCTCTCTGATCCGTGCTGCTCAGGTTGGCGCCGCGCAAATCGGCCAAGTTGAGGATTGCCTGGGAGAGGTTGGCAGCTTGCAGATTGGCCTGCTTGAGGATGGCTTCTTTGAGGTTGGCCCCCCACAA
Organism: Synechococcus sp. OH2; assembly: GCF_047462155.1. Classification (NCBI taxonomy): domain Bacteria; kingdom Bacillati; phylum Cyanobacteriota; class Cyanophyceae; order Synechococcales; family Synechococcaceae; genus Synechococcus; species Synechococcus sp. OH2. The sequence goes on along the minus strand of NZ_JANSIR010000095.1, from coordinate 96,636 downwards.
ATCCACGCCTGGCAGCTCGGCTCCCGTCAGGTCGCAGGCGGGGCAATCTTTGCTGGGGGCAACAACTTGGGATCGGCCCAGTTGGGCATCCAGCTCCAGTTGGGCAAAAACAGGAAGTGCCGGGATCCCTATCCCCCACAAAGCTATCCCGCCGAAGACGCCCCAAGACCGAGGCCCTACCACCTTTTTCACCGGGATCCCTCCCTCACCGTCAGCCTCTCTCCCTCTGGGAGAGGGGAGCTGGAGATCAACCCAGAACTATAGCTGTTCGCGGGGGATCCGCCATCCAGTTGCAACCTGGCCTGGGGGCGGCTGGCAGCGGGGGCAAAAGTGGGCTGAGCGGCCCGCCAGCTTAAGCCGCTGAATGGGGGTGCCGCAGAGGCGGCAGGGATCCCCTTCCCGACCGTACACCCAGGCTTGACCTTGATAGTTGCCGTTGATCCCACGCAGATCCCGGTAATCACGCAGGGTGGTGCCCCGCTGCTCCAGCCCAACCCGCAACACCTCGATCAAAGCTTGCCGCAGGCGGCTTTTGGCAGCGTCGGAAAGCTGCGAGGCGGGCGTCAAAGGGTGAATACCGCTCAAAAACAGGGCCTCATCAGCGTAAATGTTGCCCACCCCCGCCACCAGGCCCTGATCCAGCAGGGCAGTTTTGATGGGGCGGCGGCTCTTCTGCAAAGCAGCTTGGAAATAGATTTCTGAAAAGGCCGGCGACAGCGGCTCCGGCCCCAAGCTCTGCAGGGCGGGGATCACCGTCTCCGGCTCCACCCCGGCGGGCACCAGCCACATCTGGCCAAAGGTGCGCAGATCAACAAAGCGCAGCTCCCACCCCTGCTCCAGGCGCAGCCGGACGCGAGTATGAACCGGCAAAGGCGCGGATCCCTGAACCCAGAGCAGTTGCCCGGTCATGCGCAGATGCACACCCAGAACCGCTCCGGAGTCCAGGGATCCCAAGAGATACTTGCCTCGCCGCTGCCACTGGGTCAAACAGGTACCAGCCAGCCCCTGCTCAAACTCCTCTTTGCCAGGGTAGGCCACGGTGCGAGGGAGAAGCACCTCCACCGCCAGGATGCGCAGACCTAGAGTAAGGCGCTGCAGATCCCGCCTGACGGTTTCAACCTCGGGCAGCTCGGGCACAGGACAGGAAGGCCAAAAGCTTGGTTTACTTGGCAGAGGTAGCTTTGGCTTTGGGCTTGGGCTCTTCCACCACCTCCAGCTCGTCCTCGCGGAAGTTGTTGGTGTTGATGTTGTAGTAGTTAACCTTGTCAAAGCGGACGATCACCGGGTAGAGGATGCCGCTGGTATCCACCGCTGCCACCGTTCCCACATCCCGATACCAGTAGGATTCTTTCCGCAACACACGGACTTTGGCACCACGCTGAATCGCCATAGGGGTTTTCTCCGTTGACCTGCACTTCAGATTACCCTAGTCGGTGGGAAGGCTGCGATTTCCGAACTTTTGTAACAGGGATCCCTGCCGTTCTGGGCTAGGGAGGAGAATGAAACGCCGCACCTAGGAACCTGGCTCTTGTCCTCAACCGGAACACTGGTCATCGGCAGCTTCTTTCTTGCATTCGTAAAGAAATGCAAACTATACTGAAGGGTGGGTGGCATTCTTGTTTTCATTCTTTACAGATTCCACTCTTTTTGCTCCAAAGCACACAGCGGAGGTTCTTATGTCCAACCCCAACCTGTCTGAGCCCAAGTTTGGCTTTAACGAATATGCCGAGCGTCTCAACGGTCGCGCAGCCATGATTGGCTTTGTCCTGGCCATTGTCATCGAAGCGGTGACCGGCCAAGGCGTCGCCTCCTGGCTGGGGCTGATCTAGAAACTTGGCTTGCGGCAACCCCCCTCTCCCTGAGGGAGAGGGGCCGGGGGTGAGGGCAAAATCAAAAACAGATCCCTTCCTGGCGTTTGGCAATGGGCATGCGCCAGCCGGTGCCAAAGGCCCGGTCAGTGACCCGCAGTCCTGGAGGAGCCTGGTGGCGCTTGAACTCGGCATTTTGCACCAGCCGCAGCACCTGGTGTACGGTATCGGGATCAAACCCTTGGGCCACCAGCTCGGCAGCGGATTGGTGCTGTTCAACGTGTCGCTGCAGGATGGCGTCCAGCACGTCATAGGGGGGTAGGCTGTCGCTATCTCGCTGGCCAGGCCGCAGCTCTGCCGAGGGGGGCTTGCTGAGGATGAGAAGAGGGATCCGCTCCTGGTGGCGGTTGATCCAGCGGGCCAGGCGGTAGACCCAGGTTTTGGGCACATCGGAGATCACCGCCAAGCCACCGGACATATCCCCGTAGATGGTGCAGTAGCCCACTGCCAGCTCCGACTTGTTGCCCGTGGTCAAAAGCAGCCGGCCAAACTTGTTGGAGAGGGCCATGAGCAGGGTGCCGCGGATGCGGGACTGCAGGTTCTCTTCGGTGATGTCGGGGGGCAGGCCGGCAAAAGGCTCGGCCAAGAGATGTTGGTAGCTTTCCATAATCGCGTGAATGGGGAGCTTCAGGGTCGAGATCCCCAGGTTTTGCGCCAGTTGGTAAGCGTCCGTCAGGCTGCCGGGACTGGAGTAAGGAGAGGGCATGAGTACCCCCAGCACCCGCTCCGGCCCCAGGGCGTCGGCGGCAATGACGGCAGTAACAGCCGAGTCGATCCCTCCCGACAGGCCCAGCAACACCTCGCGAAAGCCACATTTGCTGACGTAGTCGCGGGTGCCCAAAACCAAGGCTTCGTACAGCTCCGCTTCCGGCTCTGTTGGCCAGCGGGATCCCGGCGGGCTGGGTTCCTCATCACGGGGATGGAGCAGCGCCTCCACATCCACGATGAGCCGATCCGGCGCAAAAGCAGCAGCTTGGGCCACCAGCCGGCCTCGGCCATCTAGGGCGCAACTGGCCCCGTCAAAGATGAGGTCGTCGTTGCCTCCCACCTGGTTGACGTAGAGGATGGGCAGGGCGTGCTTGCGGGCTAGAGATCCGAGCATCTCCACCCGCAATTTTTGCTTGCCCAAGCTAAAAGGGGAGGCGGAAAGGTTAATCAGCAAATCGGCGCCGCAGCGGGCCATCTCTTCTACTGGATCGCGGTGGTAGCGGCAGTGCTGCCAGAAGTCGCGGTCGTTCCAGATGTCCTCACAGATGGTAAAGCCCAGTCGGCGGCCCCGGTACTCAATGGGTTGGGGTGGGGATCCCGGCTCGAAGTAGCGATCCTCGTCGAAGACATCGTAGGTGGGCAGGAGCGACTTCTGGAACCAGTGGCGGATCTGCCCCCTTTCCAGCCAGGCTGCCGCATTGTAGAGGGGCCGCCCCTCCGGCAGAGGGTTAGGCTGCACGGATCCCACCACCACCGGAATGCTCTCCTGCAGCCGGGCGGCCAACTGCTGCAAAACTTGGCCGGCCCTCTCGATGAGAGCTGGATAGAGCAGCAGATCCCGGGGTGGGTACCCCAACAGGGCCAGCTCAGACGTAATGGCCAGCTCCGCTCCTGCCGCCGCCGCTGCCTCGACCGCCGCACGGATGCGTTCAGCATTGCCGCTGAGATCGCCAACGGTGTAGTTGAGTTGCAACAGCGCTACCTTCACTTGGATCCCCTTGGCCGAGAACGGTTGCCCGGCAAATGGCAGACTCCACGATGATAGGCCAGCATGAATCGTTAAGTTTGGCCCTTCACCCCCCTTCTGCTGTTGCTGGCGACTCTGTTTCGGCTTCTGGATGGAAGTAGCGGTAAATCTGGCGGGCCAGCTTGGGGCCAATACCTGGCACCTGGGCCAACTGCTCTTCTGTGGCCATTTGAATGCGGGCAAGGGAGCGAAACGCCTCCATTAGCAGCTTTTGGCGCTGCTTGCCCAGGCCAGGGATCTCCTCCAGGACAGAAGCCTGTTGGCGTAGCTGCCGCTGCTGGCGATGGTAGGCTAGGGCAAAGCGGTGGGCCTCATCTCGGAGGCGCTGCAACAGCAGGCGGGCCGGATCCTGGGGCGGCAGCCGCAGCGGCAGCGGATCCCCGGGCCGAAAGATCTCTTCCTCCCGCTTGGCCAGGGCAATCACCGGCAGGTGCTCCAGGCCCAGCTCTGCCAAGACAGCCATGACTGCCGCCAATTGCCCCTTACCGCCGTCAATGAGCACCAAGTCCGGCTGATCCTCAGGGGTCATTTTGCTGAAGCGACGCCGCGCCACCTCGGCATGGCTGGCAAAATCGTCGGAGTGGCCGGGCCGCACCTCGGGGTTGCGGATCCGATAGCGGCGGTAGTGCTGCTTGGCTGGCAAGCCGTCGATAAACACCACCTGGCTGCCCACCGCATCGGATCCCTGGAGGTGGGAAATGTCGTAGGCTTCCAAGCGGCGGGGAGCTGCCGGCAAATCCAAAACTTCTGCCAGGCGTTCCAGCGCCTCTGCCTCCCGGTTTGCCAAGCGCTGGCTGCGGGCTAGCTCCAGCCGGGCGTTCCGCTCTACCAGTTCAATTAGCTCCGCTTTGCTCTGCCGCTGGGGGGCAAGGAGACTGACCTTGCGCCCCTTTTTTTGGCTTAGCCAAGACTCAAGAAAATCGCGATCCGGCAGCTCGTACTGGGTCAAGATTTCCGAGGGAATTTCCACCGGGTCGCAGTACTGGTAATGCTCTTGCAAAACTCGCTGCAAAATAAGAGCCGGGTCGTCGCCACGGTTTTCAGCAATAAACCCCAGCCGTCCCACCAACTTGCCCGCCCGCACCTGAAACAACTGGATGCAAGCTCGCGAGTCATCCATAGCTAAGGCCAGGGCATCGCGGCTGACGGTAGAGTTGGGCAAAGACACCTTCTGGGATTCGCCCAGTTGTTCTAGGCCACGAATTTGATCCCGGTACCGCGCCGCCGCCTCATAATTTTCTTGCTCGGCTGCCTGGGCCATTTTCTCCTTCAACTCCCGGATAAGCTCGTCCGTCTGCCCCTGGAAGATCATCGCCACTTGAGCAACGGTCTTGCGATACTCCTCCGGGCTGATCAAGCTTTGGCAGACACCAGGGCAACGCCCGATGTCGTAGTTCAAACAGGGGCGATCTTTGTAAAGGGGCTTGGGACGCTGGCGCAAGGGAAAAATGCGCTTCACCAGGCCGAGGGTGTAGCGCAGCAGGCCCACATCGGTATAGGGCCCGTAGTACTTATCTTGATTTTGGTTGAGACGGCGGTGGCGGGTAATGTAAATCTGAGGGTAAGGCTCTGACCACGTAATGCACAAGTAGGGGTATTTTTTTTCCTCCTTGAGGAGAACATTATAGGGCGGCTGATAGGTTTTAATGAGATTGTCTTCCAGGGCTAGGGCTTCGCTTTCGTTATCGGTTACGATAAACTCGATCTCGCAAACCTGAACCACCATGCGCTGAATGCGAGGAGGCAAGTCGCCGGTAAAGCGAAAATAGGATCGCACGCGAGATCGCAACTTCTTCGATTTGCCCACATAGAGAATCTGGTCGGTGGCATCTCGCATCAAATAGACACCAGGTTCGGTGGGAATCTCCTTGAGTCGGCTTTCTAGAACATCAGGGTTTTGAATCAGAGGGACAGTCATACAGCTTCGCTCCAACAGGCAAAGCCAGGGATCCCAAGGTTTTTATTCCGTGATGACTTGGCTCATGTAGTTTCTCCAAGTTTGGGCGGCAATGCTGCTGCTGCCGCCGGTGGGGCCGGCGTCGTCGTTGCCCAGCCAAATGCCGGTTACCAGAGGCGGGTTGGGTGTGTAGCCGATAAAGAGCAGATCCTTGTTGGCGGTGGTGGTGCCGGTTTTGCCCGCTTCTCCGATCCCAAGGCGAGCGGCAGTGCCGGTGCCGGAGCGGATCACGCCTTGCAATACGGCGGTCATCTGCTGGGCGACGCTTGCCGACAAAACCAGCCGCTGCGAGCGGGGATCCTCGCGGCCTGGGTAGATCTCGCGGCAGGTGCGAAAGTCGTCGGGGTTGGCGCAATCGCTGCTATCCAAGATGCGGCGGATGGTGTGGGGCCTGGACCAAAGGCCGCGATTGGCCAAAGGAGCAAAGGCCGCGGTCAGCTCCAGCAGGTTCACCTCCATCGTGCCGAGTACCAGGGAAGGATAGGGCTGCAAGGGGGATTGGATCCCCATTTGCCGCGCCATGGCCACCACCTGCTCCAGCCCCACCTGTTGGGCCAGCCGCAGGGCGATTACGTTTTCGGAGAGGATCAAGCCGCGGGCCAAGTCCATGGGGGCACTTCCCGAGCGGCAGCCCTGAAAGGTGAGGTTGCCCCAAGTAAGCGGCTCACAGGAGAGCACCTGCGAAAGCGGGATCCCCTGGCTGAGGGCGGCGGCGTAGGTGAAGACTTTGAAGGTGGATCCCGGCTGCCGTTGGGCTTGGGTAGCCCGGTTGAAGGGGCTGGCGTTGTAGTCGATCCCGCCCACGAGAGCTAAGATCTCGCCGTTGCGGCTGTCGAGGCTGACCAAGGCACCCTGACTGAAGCCCAGGCGGGAGCCCGCCTCGCGCACCGTTTGGGCCAGGGCCTGCTCCGCCAGCCGCTGGTAGGGCAAATGCAGTGTGGTCTCGATGATGAAGTTGCCCTCTGCCGAGAGGTCTTGGCCCAGAAGCTGCCGCAGCTCCTGGAAGACGGTGCTGTAGAAGTAAGGGGCAACCGTCGAGGTCTGGGAGCGCAGATTGGGGTTGAGGGTGAGGCGGCTGCGCCGGGCCCGCCGAATCTCCTCTTCTGGGAAGACTTGGAGCTCGCTGAGGCGATCCAACACCCGATCCCGGCCCCGCACGGCGGCATCGTAGTTGGCGATGGGGTTGAAGGCATTGGGAGCAGGCAGGATGGCGGCCAGGGTGGCGGCTTCGGAAAGGCTGAGCTGGCGGCTGGGGATCCCGAAGTAGAACTGGGCGGCGGTCTCAAAGCCGTAGATGCCGTTGCCCAAGTAGACGTTGTTGAGGTAGAGGGTGAGGATTTCGTCTTTGCTGTAGCGCCGCTCCAGCTTGAGGGCGGCAACAGCCTCCCGCAGCTTGCGGCCAAAGGTGTTGCCTGAGCCGGTGTAGTCGCGCAACACGGTGCGGGCCAGTTGTTGGCTGATGGAGCTGCCCCCCTGCTGCACCTCTCCGGAGCGCAGGTTGACCCAAAAGGCGCGGGCAATGCCCAGCAGATCGACCCCGAAGTGGGAGTAGAAGCGGTGATCTTCGGCGGCCACCACCACTTTGGGCAGAATCGGGCCGAAGGCCTCCAGGTTGGGCAGCTCCCGATAGATATCCCCCTGGTGGCGGCGCAGTTCGGTTTGCCGATCCCCGGCCAGGACGATGAGGGGGTTGCGATCGGCGGCGAGCGGCGGTTCTACTGAGAACTTGCTCCACTCATGGCCGATCCAAATTCTCACCCCCAGCCCCAAGAGCGCCATCAGGATCAGGCAGCCGCGCACCCCGTACACCTGCGGCGGCGGTGGATCCAACACCTGAATGAACACGCTCTCCGGATCCCGGGGCGGGCCAAGGCTGAGTCGCTGGCCATGGCGCAGGATCACTCGACGCACCCGCTCGGCGCCGCCAAAGGGCTTGAGGCGAAAGACGCCGTTGGTGGAGTCTTGATCTTCCAGTTGGTAGCGACCGGCGTTCCACCCCAGCCAGTAGAGAATTGGGGGCAACGGGATCCGCCACCCCAGGCCGGGCAGACGCCAGCCCGGACGCGGACGGATGCGGGCGTGCAGATGGCTCACCGCAGGAGCGCGGATGCGGATGGTGGCCACCGTCTGGCTGCGACCCAGAATGTCGGATCCCTGCAGGGTGACCACTTGGGGGGGCTCTCCTGGGCAGGTGATCCGCAGGCGCACCGGGCGCTTGGGGGGAGGAGGCTCGGCGGGCTTGAGGAGAAGCGTAGGCCCGACCGGAAAGGGTCTCGCCAGGGTCTTGAAGAAGCGGGCGACGGTGCCCAGCACAGGATTCTTGTCTTCGGAAGCAGACATGGCTCAATCTCCCCGCAATTCCCGTGAGCGGCGCAGCAGCTCCTGCAGGGTCTGGCCGGGAGGAGGGCCGGCGGGGGCCAGACGGGGCTGGGCAACGGGGGCGGTGGGCGGGGAAGGTGAAGGGCTGGGCGGGGGATCCCAAACGGCCAGGTAGAGGTGGCCCTGGGGGGTGCGCTCGACAAGGCCAGACCAAGGGCCGACACGGAACTGGACGCGCTCAGAACGGTTTTCCCGCACCGCCTGCAGTTCTCGCTGCAACTGGGGGGGCAAGGGGGCCTGCAGCATGTCTTCCAGCAGCCCTTCTGCCTGCGGAGCGGGCACGTCGTCGGCAACAGTGGCCTCGATTTGTTGCAGCGCCAGGCTGGATTCGTCGTAGGTGAGGCTCAAGTTCATGCCGCCCAAGCGGTACAGGTCGTACACGGTGTTGGGCCAAGCGCCCCGACCCTGCTGGCTGGGGGATCCCAGGGCGGCCCGCACCACCTCGCGGGAAGTCTGGAGAGGGAAGGCGCGCAACACCGGCCCGCTGCCGCTGTAGGGCTCCAGCTCCGGCGCCGGATCCCGCTCCCTCTTGCCGGCGTCCTGAGCAGCACCGCCGTTGACCCGCTCCAGAGCAAGAGGTTCAGGGGCCGTATCGGGCTGCGCATCCGCTCCTGGGCGCTCATCCTCTAACTCCGTGGGAGCTGGCGAGGGGCGAGAGCCGGAGATCACCGGAGCCGCAGGGCGCTGCAGAAACCGTCCCAACTGCCAACTCACGAGGGCCCAGCCCAGCAGCCCGCCCATCAGGAAGAGGAGCAGGGATCCCCTGTTCTCCGCCGCAGTGGCCCCTGTCACGGGCCTGAGACGCAGCGTGCCGGCTGTTGCTAAAGGAGCAGGATCCCGAAGCGAGGCGCCACGGATCCCTGGCGATGGAAAGGCAACAGGGGCGGAACCTCGGATCCCGGCTTGGATGCGCTCCAGCTCTGCCAACACATTGGCCACCGTGGGCGGACGGGCAGCCGGATCTTTGGCCAAACAACTGAGGATGAGGTCGGAGAGGCCAGCGGGCAGTCCCAGCTCTTCCAGAGGCAGGGGGCGCTGCTTGTGGTGGGCCTGGTACCAGCCCGGGAAAGATTCCGTGGTGGGCTGGAGGGGCATCTGGCCGGACGCCATCTGGTAGAGGATGATCCCGAAGCTGTAGATGTCGGAGCGGGCATCCAGCGGCAACCCTTCCAATTGCTCTGGGGAGGAGTAGGCCAGCGTCCCCAGGTAGGCGTGGGTGAGGCTCAGCGACTCCCGGGTGTTGAGCAACTTGGCAATGCCGAAATCCACCAGCTTCGCCAGCTCCCCCAAGCTCTCGTCGGCCACCACGATCACGTTGGCCGGCTTGAGGTCGCGGTGGATGACCTGGATCCGCTGCCCTTCCAAGAGGATCCCTTCGTGGGCCGCTTTGAGCCCCAGGCCAATTTGGCGGGCCAGGCGAAAAAAGCGCTCCAGAGGCAGAGGTCCCGCCGCCAGAATATCCTTGAGGGTTTGGCCGTTTAGGTATTCCATCACATAGAAGGGCACCCCATCGGTAGTGATGCCGTAGTCGCTCACCTTGACAATGTGCAGGCTCTTTTGGCCCAAAGCGGCGCAGGCTTTCGCTTCCCGCTCAAAGCGCAGGCGGGCCTGCTCGTCCATCGCCGGCTGGGAGAGCAGCTTAATAGCCACTTCCACCCCACCAAAGAGCAGATCTTGGGCCAAATAGACCCGCCCCATGCCTCCTTGCCCCAGCAGATGGGTGAGGCGATAGCGCTGGGCCAAGAGGCGATCCAAAAAGGGATCCGAGGAAGTGAACATAGGGGATGGCGACGATACAGAGAAGAGAGCAGGGCCCTGGCAAGAGTAGGCTACCTCTACCATAAGCACTGGGGCCCCAATAGGCCATGCTCACCCTCGTCGATCCGGTTGCCTTGAATGTCTTTGCCCGTTGTTTACCACCCCGACTACAGCGCCCCCCTGCCGCCGGGCCACCGCTTTCCCATGCAAAAATTTCGCCTCCTGCACGAGCTACTGCTGCGGGAAGGGGTGATCCGCCCTCAGCAAGTGCACCAGCCGGAGCTGCCTCCCCTGGCCTGGATCGAATCGGTGCACACGCCAGAGTACGTGCGGGCCTACTGTGAGGGATCCCTGGAGGCCAAGCTGCAGCGGCGCATCGGTCTGCCCTGGAGCCCTGAGCTGGTGCGGCGCACCTGTCGAGCCGTGGGCGGCACCGTCCTGACCGCCCAGTTGGCCCTGCGCCACGGCCTGGCTTGCAACACCGCCGGCGGCACCCACCACGCCTTTCCCACCTACGGCGCCGGCTTCTGTATTTTCAACGACCTGGCCATTGCCGCCCAAGTCCTGCTGCAGCAGGGGCTGGTGCACAAGGTTCTGATTGTCGACCTGGATGTGCACCAGGGCGACGGCACCGCCTGGATCTTCCGCTCCGAGCCGCGGGTGTTTACCTTTTCCATGCACTGCGCCGCCAATTTCCCGGCCACCAAACAACAGAGCGACCTGGACGTGCCCCTGCCGGTGGGCCTGGAAGACGAAGCCTATCTACAAATCTTGGCCGACCACTTGCCGGATCTCTTGGCCCAGGTGCGCCCCGATCTGGTGCTCTACGACGCGGGGGTGGATCCCCACCGCGAAGACCTCTTGGGCAAGCTGGCCCTCAGCGACGAGGGGCTGTTTCGCCGCGACATGCAGGTGCTGGACACCTGCTTAAAGCGAGGCTACCCCGTTGCCTGCGTTATCGGCGGCGGCTATGGCAAAGACCTTGCCCACCTTGTGTACCGCCACTCGCTGCTGCACCGCGCCGCTGGCGAGGTCTACCGGCAATACTGCCTCTAGAAGGGCACAACTAAGCGTATTCGGCGATCACCACCGTGATGTTGTCTCGCCCGCCCCGCTCTTTGGCCGCCTCGATTAACTTGCGGGGGAGCTGCTCCAAGTCCTCTACCTGCAGGCAATACTCGGCGATAGCCTCGTCATCCAGCTCTTCGGTGAGCCCGTCACTACACAACAGCAGGCGATCTCCCGGACAAACTGTAATTGGCTGCACGGCAGGCGGCCCCGCATCGGGCCGGCCCAGGCAGCGCTCGAGAATATGTCGCCAGGGGTGGACGCGGGCTTGCTCTTGCGTCAACTCCCCTTGGCGAACCGAGCGGGCCACCAGGGTGTGATCCTCCGTCATCTGCTGCATCTCGGATCCACGCAAGCGGTAGAGGCGAGAATCGCCAATGTGAGCGCTCCAGCAATTGTTGTTAGGATCCACCAAGGCCACCACCACGGTGGTGCCCATGTCGGCCCGCTCTGGGTTTTCCCGCTGGTCTTTCAGAATGGCCTCGTTGGCTGCTTCTACCGCTTCGCTGAGCAACTTGGGTGCCGGCACGTTTTTCCAGCCTCGATCCAGATAGGCCCGGATGGTCTCGACGGCCAACAAGCTAGCCGTTGCCCCGGCAGCGTGCCCTCCCATGCCATCGGCAACGATGAAGTAACGTCCTTCTGGATCACAGTAGTAGGCATCCTGATTGCTGCTGCGGACCTTGCCTGGATCCGTAGCGCAGGCATATCGTCGCATCACATCAGTCGCTCTGATCCATTTGCCTTTAAGAGTACCCTGACCAGCGCCAAGGCGGCGAGAACGGCCAAAGCCAGGGTGACAATCGCTAAAGTAGCATGCCCAGCCAAAAATAGCTGGGTTGCGCTGAGAAAAAAGGTTGCAAACAACACTGCGTAAATGGTGCCCAGGCCGGTGTTGTTCAGCCGGCGCATCAGGCGCTCTGCCTCGCTCGAGCGAACCCGCAGGCGCAGTTCCCCCTGTTCCAACTTGCGCAAGGTCGATTCAAGACGGCGGGGCAAGCTGAGGCTGCTACTGGTGAACTCTGCCGCCTGGCGGCTGACCTGGGCTAGCAGAGTTTCCGTCTCCGGTCTGCTGCCGTTCATCAGCTCCTCCGCGAAAGGCTTGGCCACTTCCAGAAAATTGAACTCCGGATCCAACCCTTTTCCCAGCCCCTCCAACGTGGTCAGGGCCCGCATCACGAAGGTAAAGGTGGCGGGAAAGCGAAACGGCTGATCGTAGGCCAGCTCGTAGAGGTCTTCGCTGATGGCCGCCACGGAGATTTCTCCTGGGTTGCTGGAAAAGGGTTTATCCATAAAGTGATCCAGCATGTACTGCACCGAGCGACGCACCGGCGCCAGATCGGCGGTGGGCACCAGCACCCCCAGCTCCACCAGCGAGGCCACCACTAGGTCGGCATTTTTGGCCACCACAGCCGCCAGCATGGCCATCAGCTTTTCCTTGATGCCGGGGCGAATGCGCCCCATCATGCCGAAGTCGTAGAAGATCAGCGTGCCATCCGGCTTGACGGCAATGTTGCCAGGGTGGGGATCGGCATGAAAAAAGCCGTCTTTGAGCAGTTGCCGCAAATAGGCCTCTGCCCCCAAGCGGGCCAAGACCTTGCGGTTCAGCCCCGCCGCGCTCAGGGCTTCGTAGTCGCTGATCTTGATCCCCGGCAGGTATTCCAATGTCAGCAGACGGGGGGAAGTGTAGCGCCAGTACACCTTGGGGACGGCAATTTGCGGCATATCCCGAAAGTTGCGGCGAAAGGTGTCGGCGTTGCGGCCCTCGTTGAGGTAGTCCACTTCCTCCCAGAGGGTGCGGCGGCACTCTTCGTAGATGCCGATCCAGTCTCGGCCCGGCCCGCCCCACCGGGTGCGGTACTGAAAAAACTCGGCGATCCCGCGGCAGATCTCCAGATCAATCGTGAACAGGCGGGTCAGGCCCGGACGCTGCACCTTGACAACGACTTCTTCGCCAGTCTTGAGCTTGGCGCGATGCACCTGCCCCAAGCTGGCTGCAGCCAAAGGGGTGGGATCGAAATAGCTGTAGATCTGCTCAATCGGCTTGCCCAACTCTTGCTGCACGATGGCCGCCACCTGTTCGTAGCCAAAGGCGGGCACCCGATCCTGCAGCTTGGACAGCTCCTCGACATACTCGGCGGGGAAGAGATCGGCGCGGGTGGAGAAAAACTGCCCCACCTTAATAAAGGTAGGGCCCAGGTGGAGCAGCGTCTCACGGATCCAGATGGCTCTGGCGCGGCGGCGTTTGGCCTTGCGCTCTGGTGTGGCCTGCCCCCCGTAGCTCCACGCCTGCTGATCCAGCCAGAGGTAGAACAGCCAGGTGAGCACAAATCGCCAAATATCCAGAAGGCGGCCCCAGCGGGTGTAGTTTTCCCGGGCCCAACGGTAGGCGGTATAGGGCTTGACGGGTTCGGATCCCAAAAAGGTTCGGGATCGGAGTGTGCTGGCGTTCAAGCGTTTCGACTCCGATACTTCTGCAATTCGGAGCGCAACTGCGCCACCTCTGCCCGTAGGTCGTCCAAGGTTGCCTGCAGATCCTCTGTCTTGAAGGGCGGCGGCACTATTGCTTGGGTAGCTAGCGATGCTTCCGCCTCAGCCCGGGCCATGACATCCTGAGCAAAAGTCTGCCAGCCCTCTTGGAGCTCCGCCCACACCTTGCCCACTTCCCCAGCAATGTCGGCGAAGGTGCTCTCCAAGCGCTCTCGCAGCACGTCGGCCACCGCCTTGCCGACGAAAAAAGCCCGTACAACTGGATTCTTCATGCAACCCAAGTGTTAAGAAGCATCACCCAAATTATAACGAATCCTACTCCAACCAGGCCGAAAAGCCGATCCACCCCGGCGGCGTCGGATGATCGGCTTGACTGGCTTGGCAAATGGAGGAAGATGCGGCGGGTGGGCTGCCCAACCTCAGCGGCGGTTGGTGGTCATGTCAGGGATCTTCAGATCGAAGACACTGATGTTTTGCCGCGCTGCCGGCTTGGGATTGAGCATGCGGGCCATGTTGAGGAAGTTTTCCGGATCCCCCGGCTTGGGAGGACGGGTAATTCGATAGGTGCGCACCACTTCCCGCGTCGAGCGCTTCACGCCGGAAACATCCCGCCACCGCGCTCCGTAGCGGGGGGTCACCAGGTTGGCCGGCTTCTCTGAGAGGCGACGGCGCTGGTAGGGCACCACATCGTCCCCAAAGGCGGCGTTGTACTCCTCACTATCGATGACAGCATCAATAAAGCCGTCCAGCCCGCGGGTGGCAAGGATGATGGAGTATTTGATGCGCTCCTGCTGGCTGTAGGTGGGCCGGCCCAGGAAGCGCTGGAAGGTGACCTCGACGAAGCGGTAGTTGTCGTTAGGAACCATGACCAGATCCCGGTACACCTCCGATTTGCCCAGGCCACGGATAAACTCTTTCACCGAGATCGCCCCGTTGCGCAACTGGGACTCCAGAGCTTTTTGCCGGTAGCTCTCCAGCATCAGGTGTTCGCTGAAGATCTGCCGGTAGGCGGCGCGGATGACATTCTCGATGCCCGTCGGGTCGTCGGGGCGATAGACGGGCGGGGTTTCGTCGCTGGGTACAAAGTAGCGGTTCACCCGCACGTTTTGCGTGGTGGGGCGATCGGCAAGCAAGGGAAGAGACATAGGCTGTGCTCCTACAAGAAACAAAACAACTAAAGAAGAAGAGGCTACCGCTCAGCAGCCAGCTCCTGCTGGCTGAGGCGAGCGCGGAGGGGAATCAAGGGATCCGCATCCTGCAAAGCCATCTGGAGAGCCGCTGCGGCTGCGGGGCGCAGGGACGCTTCCCCCAGCCGAGCCAAGTCCGTCAGGGATCCGACGGCAGCATAGCGGACGCCCCAGTCAGCGTCGCCCAAGCACTGACGCAACAGGTGCAAAGCTTGCTCTTGGTCGGAGAGAGGCCTCCGTGCAGCTACCCGCCCCAGCCCACGGGTTGCCGCCCGCCGCACGCTGGGGGCGAAGTCCGCCACAATGGCTTCCGCCAAAAAGGGGTAGGCATCCCCGTGGCCGATGCGGGCCAATGCCCGCACCGAATAGGCACGTGCCCCATAGTCGAAGCCATCGATGTTGGCCAGCAAAGGCTGTACCGCTGCCTCCCCGAAGCGCAGCACCTCTTCCAGGGCGGCTTCTCCCACGGCAGGGCGGTTGAAGCCAAAGGCGCGAATGAGCAGGGGGATCCCTTCCACGTGGCCCAAGGATCCCAGCGCTCTCACCACCCGCAAAAGCTCTTCCGCTGAGGTGGCCTGTTCCAGTTCAGCAGCCAGTTGAGCCACAGCAGTAGGAAGCACTTGCGCAGCCGAGGAAGAGGACATAGACAACCCACAGGCCGAAGGTAAGGTAAAGAACAAAACATTCGAGTGAGCCAACACGGGGGAGAGCCCAAAGCCCTTCCACGTCTAGAACAGCCTGTCCAGCTGCGGGATGATCGCCGCTGCCACCCGATCCGGCGGCACCCGCCCCAACTGTAGCGCCACGTCGAACAGGCGCTTCAGAGCGTTGATGCGCAGGTTAAGGGCCACATCGGCTGTCGCCAACAGCGACGCTCCTGCCACCCAGCCGGATTCTGCCAGATCGAAAAGGGCCGCTTGGCGCAGGCTGAAATTGGGGTGGGCCAGCAGCGCCACCAGAACTTGGGTCAGCTCCTCGGCTTGCGTAAAGCGATAGAGCACCCAGGCAGCTGCCGAACGCACCCGCTCCGAAGGGTGGCTCAAAAAAGGCCGGATCGCCGCCTCGGCCTCGGTGGCGCCGAGCTGGCCCAGCGCCTCGATGAAGGCTTCCCAGGGCTGCTCCTGCTCCCGCGACTGCAGCAAGGCCAGCAAGGGATCCACCGCTCGCCTGTCCCCTAACTGGGCCAGGGCGTAGGCAGCCTCTTCCCGCACGTGCAGATCGGTACAGGCAAGTGCCTCGATCAGGCCGGGCACGGCCCGCACGTCGCCAATTTGCCCGAGGGCTTTGGCGGCATTGCGCCGTAGCGGGTAGCCCCCCAAAGCGGTGCGATCCCGCTCATCTCGCAACGCCAGCAGCAGCGGCTCCACGCCCCGCGGATCCCGAACCGTGCCCAAGTACCAAGCGGCATAATACCGATCTTGGGGATCATCCCCCTGCAGCCGCGCTATTGCCTGCTCCCAGGTGAGCGGCTGGGGCAGCACCGCTGTGTTGGATGTCATGGGAAGCCTTGCAGAGCCGTCCATGGAATCGAGGCCACCTTGCCAATGACTGCGGTTGAGCAGGGGGATCCCTTACTCAGCAGCGCCGTTGCTCTGGGGAGGGGCCACCGATAGAGCAGTGACCTGCACAATTTTGCCGCCCATCCGCAGAATGCGCTGCATCTCGGCAGACAGCCGGCTGTAAGGAACTGTGGTGCTCATGGTGCTGCGACGCACCTTAGCAGAGGTGGCCAGAGCATCGGGCGGGTTAAGCAGGCCAGTGTACTCAACCTTGTAAACCCGGCTACCGGCTTCCGTCAAAGTTTCAGGGCCGCTGGTGCTTTGACCAAACATCGCTTTCCCCCGAGTCGAGTTCAACTTTGTGCAGCACCTGGGCACAAAAACCCCCTCACCACCAGAGGGGCCCCAAAAGCCACCTCCAGAGGCGGAGCTGTACCCAGGCACAAGCGCTTGGGAAGCAGGCAGGCAACCTAGCCGGCTCGAGAAGAGCCGCGGTGCCGAAAACCTGGAAACGACCGGCTCAGCTTTACTTGGGCTGCTGCCTGCTCTATAGGGGCACTTAATTGAAAGACGAAGAAAGAGATCGCTCCCCCAAAAACGGGATCTCTACTCTGGCATCCCTTAGCTAAGGGCGTTGATGGCGTAATCAAAGTAAATGGCTGCCTCGTTGGCTGCTTGGCCCTTCAGCATGCCCAGTGCACGGCTCTTCATGTGTTGCAGAGCCACAATGTACCAGCTCGGGGAGAGGTTAAAGGAGCGGTTCACCTCCCGCAGGCCAGCCACCAAGTATTCATCGAGGGGGCCCGTGCCGCCTGCAACCAGCGAGTAGGTGATAAAGCGCAGATAGTAGCCAATGTCGCGGGCACACTTGGCCTGAAACACATCGCCATGGCCCATCTCGCCCGGCTGGGTCAGGTAGGGGAAGCGCTTGAATACTTCCTGCACCGCTTCGCGCACCAGCGTTTGTTGGTTTTGGGTCAGGACACGGGCCGCTTCTAGAGAGGCAGCAGCGCGCTGGTAACGACCATTAACGGCCTGCAGCTCGCTGGCATTGAGAAAACGCCCTTGATTGTCAGCAGCGGCAATCGCTTCGGTAATGACAGTTTTCACCTTGCAACTCCTAAATGCGTTGACTGTTAGCAAAAGTCTTAGTTGAGCAGCCGGCACCCCTTTAAGTGGGGGATGCCTTTCTGCCTATCGGAAAAAGGGATCTAGACGATCTCAGGGAGCTTTAAAGAGGGACGACCGCCTTCAACCCTCAACTTACCCTCAACTTAAACAATGGCGGCAGCCGCCTTGTCGAAGTAGCTGGCCACCTCGCTTTGCAGCGCCGAGCAGTCGCCAGGGGTGATGCCGTTCGGATCCATGATCTTGGCCAGGGCTTCCTTCTTCATGGCCGCAATGGCGTTGGCCATGGAGCTAGTGGGCACCCCCAGCGCAATGTAGGTCTCCCGCAGGCCGTTGAGGCAGCGATCTTCCAGCACCGAGCTGTCCCCCGCCAGGGTGGCGTAGGTGATGTAGCGCAAGATGATCTCCAGGTCGCGCAGGCAGGCAGCCATGCGACGGTTGGTGTAGGCATTGCCGCCAGGGGCGATCAGATCCGGCTCCTGGGCAAACAGGGAACGAGCCGCATTGGTTACGATTTGGGCGGCGTTGCTGGTCATGCGGTTGACCGCATCCAGGCGCTTGTTGCCCTCTGCCACCAAAGCCGCCAAACGGTCAAACTCTTGATCACTTAAAAAAGCACCGCGTGCATCTGCCTGAGCGATCACCCGGGTAAAGGCGTCTTGCATGATGGATCTCCTTCTGGTCTTTCCAAAAAGCGATGGGCGACTGGCTGAACCTCTCAAAAGCGGGATCCCAAACTTTGTTGTTCGCGGGATCCTCCTTGCCCAAAAACCGGGGATCCTGTGGAGCGGGTTGCTCAAAACTACCCCCACCGAAGCCCCAGATTTTGAGACAAGTCAAGAACCTCTGCGACTTTCAGACAGCCGAGCATCCAGGTCAATTTTATAGCGTGGGAGGGATGAGTGTTTTGTGAAGATTTACAAATAAACAGGCACCAGAGTGTCTGCTTGGCCGCCAATCCTCTGGCTCTGTTGGGTCAGCAGGCCGGAAACCGGTCGGCGAGGGTAGTAACAAAATGTAAACATTCGTTTTACTTGTTTTGAGATAAAGGCAAGCCTCTTGCCCACACGCTGAAGCAGTCAATGTTCGGGGGTACCTATTCCTTGCAGAGCAGCTTTTAGATCCCGGCAGAAGTGGGCGATTTGTTGCAGCCCCTGGGCGGGAGTGGGGGCTTTGGCCAGCCGTTGCACGAAGGCACTGCCCACGATAGCGGCATCGGCTCCCCAGAGAGCAATCTGGCGGGCTTGGTCGGGGGTGGAGATGCCAAAGCCCACCCCAATCGGCAGAGAGGTGTATTGGCGCAATTGCTGCAGCAAGGCCGGGATCCGCTGCTCCAGGGTGGCCCGTTCGCCGGTGACGCCGGTGGTGCTGACCAGGTAGATAAAGCCGCTGGACTGTTGGGCAATACGGCGCATCCGCTCCGGGGGACTGGTAGGGGCCACCAGTAGGATCAGGTCGATCCCCTCTGCCTGCGCTGCTTCCCGCAGGGATCCGGCTTCTTCCAGGGGCAGGTCGGGGACGACTAAGCCAGCACAGCCGGCCCGGCGCAGTTGCTGCACAAAGGTGGGGAGGCCGAGCTGGTGGATGGGGTTGTAGTAGGTGAAGAGGATGAGAGGGGCCCGCAGCGAGAGGCACCTCAAGCCCTGCAAGATGGCACCCAAGGTAACACCCCGCTTGAGGGCGCGGGTAGCTGCTGCTTGGATCACGGGTCCATCGGCCAGGGGATCCGAGTAGGGCACCCCCAACTCGAGGAGATCGGCGCCGTGTTGATCCAAAACTTGCAGGGCCTCAAAGGTGGTTTCCAGGTCGGGATCCCCGGCGGTGAGGTAGGGGATGAGGGCGGCTTCGCCGCGGCTGCGCAGCGCCTGAAAACACGCGGTGATCCGGCTGGGCATGGGATCCATCCGAGCTGAGGAGATGAAGAGAGTTGAGAGCATCCCCTACTGTAGCGCTTGCCGGGATCCCTAGGGGATGGGCACGAAATCATAGCCCGTGCCGGAGCGGTTGCCCCGTTCAATGCGCACCAGCACGTTGGGGGCATCGCGGTCGCCGGAGGGCAAAAAGCGCACCTCCCCGGAAGCGCCGTCTGGCAAGCGGAAGTTGGAGTCGCCAAGGGCAGTGAGAATGCCGCTGCGGCTGGGGGATCCCTGCCGAATAGCCTGGAGAAAAACACGGGTGGCGTCGTAGGCCAGGGCGGTGCGCCAACTCACCTGCCCTCCCCACATCTGGGCTGCCTTCTGGGCAAAGCCGCGGCTGCGGGGAAGATCGGGATGCCAGGGCACCGCCACCACCATGCCCTCCACCGCTGCTCCCCCTTCCTTGAGGGTGGTGAGGCTGAAGAGCACATCCCCCCCCACCAGGGCAAGGGGTTGGCCGAGGAGGGCGTTCTGGCGGGCAACGGCCAGCGCTTGTTCGGCTACGGAAGCCGTGGGTGCCAAGAAAGCCGCCTGGGATCCCTGCTCCAGTGCTCTCCGGAGGCTGGCCTGGGGGTTGAAATCGGCGGCTGTTAGGTCAAAGGTGGCCAGCACAATCCCCCCTTCGCTGGTCAGGGTGGAGGCAAAGGCGTCGCGCAGGCTGGTGCTATAGGCGCTGTTGGGGTTGTAGAAGATGGCCACCCTCTGCAGGCGCAGCTTGTTAAGGACATAGCGGGCCAGTTGCGTGCCAGCAATCTGGTCGGAGGGGACGGTGCGAAAGATGGCGTTCCCCAGCAGGCTGATGCGGGTGCTGGTGGAGGTGGAGGAGATCATGGCCAGGCCGGCAGACTGATAGATCTCAGCCGCCGCCAGGGTGGCATCGCTGGCGTTGTGGCCGATCACCCCCAAAATCTCAGGCTGGCCCACCAGCGCTTTGGCCACTGCCGCCGCTCGCTCCGGGTTATCCCCGTCGTCGGCAATCACCACTTGCAGCAGCCGCCCCTCAAGGCCCCCCTGTTGGAAAAGCTCCTCTTGGGCCTGGGCCACGCCCCGCAGCGTCTCTTTGGCGCGGTTGGGGTTGCTGGAGATGGGCACCACCACGGCTAAGCTCAAGGGGTTGCCCTGTTGCCGGGCGCGGGCGTTGTTCAAAAAAATGCGCGCTTCCGGGTCGTTGCGGTTGTTCTGCAGCCCCATCTCCAAGAGCGGGATCGCCGCCCCAAAATTGCCCTGGCGGATGAGCTCTGCGGCAGCCACGGCGGCGGGGCTGCTATCGGCAAAGAGGGTGCGCTCGCCGCTGGTTAAGAGCAGATCCTGGGCCCTACTGCCCAACCCTGGCAGCGACACTCGCGGCAGCGAGATCCCTGGCGGCCAGCGAAGGTAGCCCGCCCGCCAAGCGCGATGACCGCCCCAGAGGAGCAGGAGCCCCAGAGCAATGTAGACGATGGGTGGCGGAGACTTGGCAACCATGGGCCCTAAAGAAGAGAACAACAGCAGAATCCGGGCAGCAGGGGTACTGCTCACACCTTCAGGAAGCTCCTGGAACCCCTCTCTTCAAGGATCTTCAAGAATTTCTTGAAGCATACCCGAAGGATCAGGCCGGTAGGTAGGGCTGTTGCGGTATTGGCGCTCCAGGTGCTCCACAATGGAGACAGGAACAGAGGGAGTTGCCGAGGGCTCTTCTGGGTGTACGCTGGGGCTCAGTCTCCCAGTTAGCCTGCAGAGATGGGGCCCAAACCCCTGCAGCGATCAGCAAAAGGACGATAGCGGCGGCGTCAAGCAATGCGACATCGGGGCAAGACGCTGGCTTTCCCTTCCCATGATAGAGGTTGTCGAAAACCCTTTACCTCAGGATCCGCTCGAACAAGCCCTGTGGGACTGGCACCGGGGCCAGGCCAGGGGCTCCCTGCGCTTGCACGCCTACAGCGCCGAGGGGATCCCGCTGGCAGAGGAGCCCCAGGTGGTCTCGCCGGAGGTGTTCTTCACCCAGGAGCTGCCAGAAGTGGAGGCCCTGGCTTTGGATCTCTGTCGCAGTCGCGTGTTGGACATTGGCGCCGGCACAGGCCGCCACAGCCTGCTGCTGCAGGAGGAGGGGTTGGCTGTGGCCGCCCTGGATCGCTCCCCCGTGGCGCTGCGGATCATGGCCGAACGGGGGGTGCGCTGCCGCATTGCCGCCGACCTGTTCTCCTGGGAGGGGCCGGAGGAGCCCTTCGATACGCTGCTGCTGCTGATGAACGGCGTCGGCCTGGTGGGATCCCTGGCGGGATTGGAGCGTTTTTTAACCTTGGCCCGCCACTGGGTTCAGCCTACCGGGCAGTTGCTTGTGGATTCCACCGATCTAAGCGACCTCAGGGAAGATGGCGGCTCGGCGGATCTGCCGCAGGTAGAAAGTTCAGCCGATTCTGAAGCCGAGGATTGGGAGAAAGGGAAGGACTTGAAAGCGGCGGGCGAGGCAAAAGCCAAGGTGGTGAACTTTGTGGCCGAGTACAACGGGCAGCGCGGGGATCCCTTTCCCTGGCTGTTTGTGGATCCGGAGACCCTGCTGCGCTATGCCCACGCCCACGGCTGGCAGGGACAAATTCTCTACCAAGAGCCGGAGGGAGCCTTTCTGGCACGGCTTGCGCCTCTCTAAGCGTAGCCCCTTAGTGGGAAAGGATCTGCGACAAAAAAGGCGGGAACGCTCTTCCTGGGGGTTGCTGAAAAACTCTTGGGGGGTGTTTTCTTCCACGATCTTGCCGCGGTCAAAATTGAAAACTTGACCGCCCGATCTGTTGAGGCCAGAATCCGGGATCCCAACTCCTAGAAAGAACCCCACTGGCAGGGCAAGCCCAGTCCAACAGCGATACTCTAGGCGATACTCTAGAAGGTGTTCTTGAGTAAGTCCGTGCAAACAATGGCTCAGCCTGCCCTGCGCATCCTGCTCGTGCGCCACGGTGAGAGCACCTTCAACGTCGAAAATCGCATCCAAGGCCGCTCCGATCTCTCTCGCCTCACCCCCAATGGAGAAGCGCAGGCACAGCGGGTAGCTGAGGTTCTGGCCGGGATCCCCTTGGATTACACCTACTGCAGCCCTCTCTCCCGTGCCCTCGACACCGCCCGTATCATTCTCAAGGAGCGAGCGGGGATCCCTTTGTCCATCAGCGAGCACCTGCGGGAGATTGACCTGACGGCCTGGGAGGGCTTGACCTTTGCCGAGGTGAAGGAGAAATACCCAGAAGATTACCACCTATGGCGGCACCGTCCCGACGAGCTAGAGCTGGAGGGGCGCCTTCCGGTGCGGGATCTCTGGCAGCAGGCGCAGGAGTTTTGGCAACTGCTGGCCGAGCAAGTGAAGTCAGCGCCCCCCACCTCCTCTGATCGGGGAACCGATCCAAGGCATCCCCTCAACGTTCTCGTCGTCGGGCACAGCGGCATCAACCGCGCCCTGGTCAGCACCGCCATCGGCCTGGGGCCGGTTCACTACCACCGTCTTGGGCAAGATAACTGCGCCATCAGCGTTCTCAACTTTCCCCAGGGCCTGGGGGCGCCGCCACAACTGGAATCTTTGAATATCACTGCCCATCTGGGTCAGCCTCTGCCCAAACGCAAGCGGGGGATGCGCATCCTGCTGGTGCGGCACGGCGAGACGCAATGGAACCGGGAGCAGCGCTTTCAGGGGCAGCGGGATATTCCCCTCAACGCCACTGGCGAGGAGCAGGCAGCTAGGGTGGCGGAGTTTCTGGCCGATCAGCCGCTGAACCTGGCTTTTTCCAGCCCGCTGAAGCGCCCCTGGGCCACGGCGGACGCCATCTGCAGCAACCACCCCAACCTGATCCTGCGCCCGATGCCGGAGCTGCAGGAGATCTGCCACGGCGATTGGGAGGGCAAGCTCCAGAGCGAGGTGGAAGCCGAATACCCAGGCGAGCTGGAGCGCTGGCAGCGGGATCCGGCCACGGTGCAAATGCCCAACGGGGAAAACCTGTACCAAGTGTGGGATCGCACGCGCTCGGCATGGGAAGAGATTTTGGCCATCACCGCCGCCCAATTTCCCGAAGGCACGGCCGTGGTGGTGGCCCACGACGCCATCAACAAGGCGATCATCTGCCAGTTGTTCGACCTTTCCCCCCACGCCTTTTGGATCTTCAAGCAGGGCAATGGGGGCATTACCGTTATCGACTACCCCGACGGCAAGGACGGCGCTCCTGTTCTCAAAGTGTTGAACCTCACCACTCACCTGTCCGGCCAGATTTTCGACTGCACCACAGCGGGTGCACTTTAGCGAGGTGGAAGATGGGATCCACCTTCCCTGCCGACCTGAGCCTGCTCAATCTCTGCCTCCGTGGGGTGCGCCTGTTGGATCCCTGGCAACAGCGGGATGAGGTGACCGACGTGTGGCTACAGCAGGGCCGCCTCCGGGCTACTCAGCCAACGGGGATCCCTGCCGACATCCCCCGCCTGGATG
>NZ_JANSIR010000095.1:66955-73082 GCF_047462155.1 Synechococcus sp. OH2 | reverse complement strand
CCCGGCAGGGGGGTTTACCCAAGTGGGTCTTCTCCCTGCCCCCCTGCCGGGAACGGCGACTTTCCCGGTGCTGAACCAGCCGGAGCAGGTGGGCCGCTACCGCCGCCGACCTGGGGATTCCCGCTGGCTGCCCTGGGCTGCTTTGAGTTTGGAGGACAAGGGAGAGACCGCCAACCCCTGGGGAGAGCTGGCCCAGGCAGGAGCCATTGGCTTTGCCACTTCCTTTAGCAGCACATCATCCGCAGGTTCCCCGGTCTTGTTGCGCCGGGCCCTGGAGTATTTGCGGCCTTGGAATAAACCACTGCTGGTTTGGGCCTGGGATCCCACCCTGGCGGGCTCGGGCAGCCTCTACGAGGGGGTGTGGGCCCTGCGCCTAGGGCTGAAGGGGATCCCAACTAGTGCCGAAACTGCCGCCTTGGCCCGCCTCCTAGAAGTGATGCGCAGCGTTGCCTCGCCGGCGCCGGTGCATGTGATGCGCCTTAGCCAAGCCCGCAGTCTAGAGCTTGTCCAGCGGGCTCAGACGGAGGGGCTGCCAGTTACCGCCAGCACCACCTGGATGCACCTGCTCTTGGCGGAGGAAGCCGTCTTGGAGCACGGCTACGATCCCAACCTGCGCCTGCTGCCTCCTCTGCCACACGTCGCCGACCGGGAGGCCCTTATTGCCGGGATCCGCAGCGGCAGCCTGGGCATCGCCACGGATCATGCTCCCTACACCTACGAGGAGAAAACCCTGCCCTTTGCCGAGGCTCCTCCTGGGGCCATAGGCCTGGAGTTGGCCTTGCCGCTGCTGTGGCAAAACCTGGTGGAGACGGGATTGCTAACAGCGCTACAGCTCTGGTCGGCCCTCAGCCTCTACCCGGCCCGCTGCCTGGGGTTGGAGCCGCCCTGTCTGGATCCCGGCAGTGACTGGGTGCTCTTTGATCCAGCCCATACCTGGACAGTTTCAGCAGCTACCCTCCGCTCTCACTCCCAAGCTACTTCCTGGCTGGGCAAGACGCTGCGCGGCAAGGTGTTGCACACCCACGTTGAAGAAGGAAGCTAGCCCTGAGGCCGAGACC
The DNA here is from genome assembly GCF_047462155.1 of Synechococcus sp. OH2. Classification (NCBI taxonomy): domain Bacteria; kingdom Bacillati; phylum Cyanobacteriota; class Cyanophyceae; order Synechococcales; family Synechococcaceae; genus Synechococcus; species Synechococcus sp. OH2. The sequence continues at coordinate 72,024 of NZ_JANSIR010000095.1, read as the reverse complement.
GGCAAAACCCGTTCTCGTTGCCCGCAGGGCCGTGAATCCCCTCCCATGCAAACCCAGATCCTCCCCCCCACCCCTGAGCACCTTGCCCTGGCGGCTGAAGCGCTGCGGCAGGGCCAGTTGGTGGCCATGCCTACAGAAACGGTCTACGGCCTGGCAGGCCACGGCCTCAACGAGCAGGCGGTGGCCAAGATCTTTGCCGTCAAGGAGCGCCCCCGCTTCGATCCCCTGATCCTGCATCTGCCGGCTGGGTTGGATCTGGAGGCACTGCAGGGCTGGCTGGTAGATCTGGCGGCTTTTACTCCCGCCGCTCGCGCTCGCCTGGGATCCCTCGTCAACACCTTCTGGCCGGGGCCGCTGACCTTGGTGCTACCTAAGGGATCGCAGGTGCCGGATCTGGTCACCAGCGGTTTGCCCACCGTAGCCCTGCGGGTGCCGGCCCACCCCGTAGCCCAGGCTTTGCTGCAGGCAGTTCAGGTGCCCTTGGCTGCCCCCAGCGCCAACCGCTTTGGCCGCCTCAGCCCCACCTCGGCCCAGGCTGTCTACGCCGAGTTGGCGGGGCGGATCCCTTACATCTTGGACGGGGGGGAGTGTGCCGTAGGCGTGGAATCGACAGTCCTCAAGCTCAGCCCAGACGGCACTCCCACCTTGTTGCGCCCCGGCGGGATCCCACAGGAAGTTTTGGCATCCCACCTCAATTTGCCCCTCAGCTCTCCCCCTGCCCCAGACCGCAAGGAGAGGCCAGAGGCTCCCGGCCAACTGAGCAGCCACTACGCCCCCGGTAAGCCCCTCTGGCTTTTGCCCACTGCCTTTACCCAGCTTCAGCCCGAGGACTGGCAACAGTTGCAGCGCTTGGCCACCGGCCACTCGCACCTAGGCATTCTCAGTTTCGCCGCCAAACCAGAACCGCTGGCAGAAAGCCTCTCCCACCACTGGCCTGAGGTCACCTTTACCCTAGAATGTCTGGGCCCGGATCCCAACTTGGCGGCCCGCGCCCTCTTTGCCAGCCTGCGCCGCCTGGATGAGGGAGCGGCCACTCTGCTGTTGGCCGAACCGCCACCGGTCGTCACCGGCCTAGGTTATGCGATCATGGATCGACTACGACGGGCCAGCCGCTCATGGAAGTCTCCCCTCTCGTCGCTATCGTAATGGGCAGCGATTCGGATCTGCCCACCCTGGCACCCGCTGCCCAGGTGTGTGAGGAGTTCGGGATCCCCTACCAACTGCAGATCCTCAGCGCCCACCGCACCCCTGAGGCGATGGTGGACTTTGCCCGCCGCGCCCATACTCAAGGGATCCGCGTCATCATTGCCGGCGCCGGCGGGGCAGCCCACTTGCCGGGGATGGTGGCGTCTCTAACTCCTCTGCCGGTCATTGGGGTGCCGGTGTTTAGTCAATCCCTACAGGGGCTGGACTCCCTCTACTCGATTGTGCAAATGCCCAAAGGGATCCCAGTAGCCACCGTGGCCATCGGCAATGGCTACAACGCTGGGCTCTTGGCCGTGCAGATCTTGGCCAGCGGCGATCCCGCTCTGCAACAACGGGTGCTGGCCTACCGGGAAAGCCTTAAGCAAGCGGTGCAAGAGAAAAACGCCCAGTTGCAAACTCAAGGGTGGAAAGCCTACCTCGGCTCTGCCGGCAGAGCATGATTAGTAACATAATTAGGAAGCGAACATAGTTAGGAAGCGTTGACCTGTCTTGCCACCTTGGCAGGGGCCAGATGGGACGAAGTCTTGGAGTTACCGACAGTGAAGGATCGGTCAGGTCGCCCCTCTTCCGGCCAGGGATCCTGGCGGGAGTATCTGCAGCGGGTTCAGAAAGGGGCAGTGGAGAGGGGATCCCAGGTGGCCCTGTGGCTACTCTCGGGGCCGCAATGGCGGGTTTTGGCCCTGTCGGGCTTGGCCTTGGCGGGGCTGGCTTTTTGGCACTGGCGGCTAGCTCTCTCTCTAGCTGTGGGCAGTGGGGCAATGCTGGGGCTGTATGCTGCGCGCAGCCCTGAGTTCAGCCGCCGCTGGCAGGAGTTGCAAGCCTGGTTTCGCCAAGCCGATCGCTCCCTGCTGCTTGCTGTTGTCGGGGGGGCAGGTGCCACCCTGGGCACCTACATCGTGGTTTCCATCTGGGCAGAATCCAGCCAGCGCTGGCTGGCCACGGGCGCCATTTTGCAAGGGCTAGCCACCTTTGCCCTGTTGGCGCTGCTGTTTTGGGAGTGGCTCAGCCGCCGCCAGGAGCGGCAGCGTTCCCAACTGGAGCGAGATCTCAGCGACATTGCTTCCCCCGACTCCTACCGACGGCTGCTGGGCGTGCGTCGGCTGCAGAGCTTGATGCCATACCTGGATGCCGAGCAGACGCGGCTAGCGGTGGACTACCTCCGCCTCGCCCTTGACCAAGAAACCGTGGCTGTCGTCCGGGAAGCCCTGCTGGAAGCTCTGCAGGGGTGGGGTATTCTGCGTCGCCTCAACGATTTGGCCGACCTCAAATGCCCCGAAAGCAGCGGGGATCCCTCTTCAGGTCGAAACCGCAGTGTCTAGAGGTCTCCCGCAGGCTGGCAAATCTTCAAAGAGCGGCCTTCCAGAGGATAGAGTGGAAGGGTTCTCCCTTAGCAGATCGCGGTTCTCTATGACCCCCACCATTGAAGTGCCCAAGCGAGGCTTACCCGTTACCATCATCACGGGTTTTTTGGGCAGTGGGAAAACCACCCTGCTCAACCACATCCTGCGCAACCAGAAGGGGATGCGCACAGCGGTACTGGTCAACGAATTTGGGGAGATTGGCATCGACGGCGAGCTGATTGTCTCCAGCGAAGAAGACCTCGTAGAGCTCAACAACGGCTGCATCTGCTGCACCATCCGCGACGACATTGTCGAGAGCGTGCTGCGCCTGATGGAGCGCTCCGACAAAATCGACTACCTGGTGGTGGAGACCACAGGACTGGCGGATCCCTTGCCGGTTGCCCTCACCTTTTTGGGGCCAGAACTGCGGGATCTGACACGACTGGACTCGATCATCACGCTGGTGGATGCTACTAACTTCGCCCCCGACCTGTTCAACAGCGACGTCGCCTACAGCCAAATTGCCTATGGGGATGTCATTCTCCTCAACAAAACGGACTTGGTTGAGCCGGCGGAAATCGAACGCTTGGAAAAACGCATCCGCGAGATCAAGGAAGATGCCCGCATTTTGCGCACGGTCAACAGCGCAGTGCCCCTGGAGCTGATCCTGGATACAGATCTGTTTCAGTCCAGCTCTCTGCCTCAGGAGGAGGCTCACGACACTGAGCATGGGCACGAGCATGACCATGAGCATGACCATGAGCACGACCACGAACACGGCCACGAGCATGGCCACTCGCACCGCAGCCACATCGAGGTTGATGGTTTTAACTCCCTGGCTTTTGAGAGCGATCGCCCCTTTTCTCTAGACGCCTTCCAGAACTTTCTCAATGAGTTGCCCGAGGCAGTCTTTCGGGCCAAAGGGATCCTGTGGTTTGAAGAAAGCCCAGAGCGACATATCTTCCACCTCAGCGGTCGGCGCTACACCCTCAGTAGCGATGCATGGCCTCGCCAGCCCAAAAACCAGCTGGTGCTCATCGGCCAGCACCTCGATACGGCTAAGCTGCGGCAAAAGTTGGAAGCCTGTCTTGTCCCTGCACCCGTCCAGGGCTAAGAACTGGATGGCAGCTTAGAAGCGTCGGGCCCCGTTCCCCCAGCCTCGCGAGGGGAGCCTTGAGAGAGGGCATCCCAGCCATGTCCGACATTTTTGTGATGATCCGCAACCAGGCCAACAACGCCCTCACTTCCATCGACGGGATCCCTTTTGTCGCCTTTCTGGAGCGGGAGGGGCAACTGATTGCGGAAGAAACCATCGAGTTAATCTACGCCGACGCCGGCTTTGATGACCTGCCGATTGGAGAATACACTGTGGGGGTACGGCATGAACAGGTGGAGCCGCCAAAAGCCACCTGCCCAGTTGCGATTAGGGGTGCCGACGAAGTTGTTTTGGTAACATTTGTTTACCTTGAGCCCGAGCGGGTTCTGCTGAACGCTCAGATTGCTGTGGAAAAAAGGTTGTAACCATGACCGTCAAAGTGATCCCATCGCACTCCATCAAAGCTTTTCGCTATCGAGTGTTTTGTTTGGGACAAGATCTCTGGAATGCCCGGGATCCGATTAGCCGTGCCAACCTGGCCCTACAACTGGCCGACGCGGCCACAACCCTGGCTCGCATGGAAGTCCAAGCCGCTCAGCCCTTCAGCTCAAGCCCTTCCTATTCCCTGCCAGAAGCAGGCCATAGGTGATTGATCCAGGCCGGCCTTGAGGCCAGAGGCAAGGGATCCCGCCTGACCCGCATCACTCCCACTCGATGGTGCCTGGCGGCTTGGAGGTGATGTCGTAAACGACACGGTTGACGCCGGGCACCTCGTTGACGATGCGGTTGGAGATGGTGGCCAAGAGGTCATAGGGCACCCTGGCCCAATCCGCCGTCATGCCGTCTTCGCTGGTAACCAATCGTACTACTACCGGGCAAGCATAGGTGCGCTTATCCCCCATCACCCCCACCGAGCGCACTTCCGGCAGCAGCACGGCAAAGGCTTGCCACAGCTTGGGGTAGTAGCCGGAGCGGTTGATCTCCTGGCGGACAATCATGTCGGCCTCGCGCAGGGTTTCCAGACGCTCCTTAGTGACCTCGCCCACAATGCGGATGGCCAGGCCCGGCCCTGGGAAAGGATGGCGGCCAACAATTTCTTCCGGCAAACCCAGTGAGCGGGCCAGTTGCCGCACCTCATCCTTGAAAAGCTTGCGCAGAGGTTCTACCAGCTTAAAGCGCAGATTTTCCGGCAGGCCGCCGACATTGTGGTGGCTTTTGATCTTGACGGCGATGCGCTCTCCGGTCACCGGATCCACATTCGTGTTGGCCGACTCGATCACATCGGGGTAAAGAGTACCCTGGGCTAAGTACTCGAAGGGGCCCAGCCGCTGGGATTCTTCCTCAAAGACGCGAATAAACTCTGCCCCAATGCGCTTGCGTTTCTCTTCCGGGTCGGTAACTCCCTTCAACTGTTGGAGGAAGCGCTC
>NZ_JANSIR010000095.1:52878-66780 GCF_047462155.1 Synechococcus sp. OH2 | reverse complement strand
GCCGATGGCCTTGTGCAGCAAAAAAGCCAGAGTGGAACTATCCACCCCGCCGGAGAGAGCCAGCAACACCTTCTTGTCGCCCACACGGGCCCGGACTTCCCGAATCGCCTCCTCCAGAAAAGCTTCCGTTGTCCAGGTGGGCTCGCAGCCGCAGATGTGGTAGACAAAATTGCGAATGAGAAAGGCACCCGCCTGCGAGTGGGCCACCTCTGGGTGAAATTGCACTCCGTACAGACGACGCGCCGGGTTGGCAATGGCGGCAAAGGGGGTGTTGTCCGTGGCGGCCAGAGCGTGAAAACCTGGCGGCAACTCGGTCACCGCATCCCCATGGCTCATCCACATAATGCTGTTTTCCGGCAAGTTGGTGAGCAGGTCGGTGGGATCCAAAATGTGCAGGGCGGCACGGCCGTATTCCCCCTTCTGGGCTGGCTCCACCTTGCCCCCCAACTGCTGCACCATGAGCTGCATGCCATAGCATACGCCCAGGATGGGGATCCCTAAGTTCCAGATCTCCGGGTCACAAGCAGGAGCGCCCGGCTCATAGACCGAGTTGGGGCCGCCGGAGAGGATGATGCCCTGGGGCCGTATTTGCCGCAGGTGTTCAGCGGTGGTGCGGTAGGAAAGGATTTCCGAATAGACGTGGGTTTCGCGAATACGACGGGCAATGAGCTCCGAGTACTGGGATCCAAAGTCGAGAATAACGATCATCTGGCGCTGCACCTTGAGGGGGGAGAGAGACAGGTCAGAGCTAAGGAGAGATGCAGAAGCGCTCACAAAACCTCGCACAGTGCAGAAGAGAAAACCCGAACCAAGAAACCAACTTGGCTGTGGATAAGAAACGTTAAGGGCCTTTCCATCGTAGCAGGGATGGGGGGTTTTCTTGCAGCCGCCTGTCCTGGACAGCCTCTCCCAGGCCCGCTTTGAGAACAGAACTTCTCTGAAAAACTGTCTGATGAGCCCTGCCCCGCCAGCCAAGCGATGGCTCCCAGTAACAATCGCAATAGTGAACCCAGAGCCGCCAGGGCCGAGCCAAGACTTATGATCGTAAGGAGGCGATCCAGACCGGTGGGGATATTGGCAGGGATCTGCGATCCATCGTTTTATGTCCATTGTGGCTGAATCCTTTCAAACCTATCTTCGTCGTCGCCGCCGCCTGCTGGCCCGCCGCCTCCAACGGCAGCAGGGGTGGGGTGTGGTTTTGGCTTTGTTGGCTTTGTATTTGCTCAGTTGGGATGCGCCGGGCCAGGCTGGGCTATTGTCGCACCTGTGGAGGGGGCAACCCCTGTGGTTGGTGGTGATCCCGCTGTTGGGGGGAGGGCTGTACAGCTTGGGTGCAGGGCTCATCTGGATGCTGCGGCAGCGCCGACTTCCCCAGGGATCCGCAGGTTCTGCTCAGCTTCTGGCCCAGATGATCAGCTTGCCCCACTTGGCTTTGGCCGCTCTGCTCTGGCTGGGGTTGGCGATTTGGGGAGAGCATCTTCTGCCTTTTCTGGCCCAGCAAAAGCCGCAGTTGTTGGCAGGCCTGGTGATCAGTTGGCTGCTGGCCCAGGGGTGGAGTTTTCTGCAAACGGGTTGGGTGGTAGAGGCCGGACAACTGTGGGCCGATTATCTGCAGGAGTTGCGCAGCTCTGTATTGCAGCCCTGCTACCAGCGCCTGGAAACCTGTCGTCGCTCGCTCCATTTTTACCATGCCATTTGGCAAGATCTGCAACTGGAAGAACTGGAAGCCCAGCACCTGATTCAACTGTTGTCTGAGTCGCTGCTGCCGCTGACGCTGCCGCTCAAGGTTTATGCTCAGCGGCTTCACCATTGCTGTCAGCAGTTGGCGGCCTTATTGGCCCAGATGCAAGAGCGGGTAGAACGGCTGGAGCAGGTGCTTTTGGATATAGAGCTGGAGTTGGCTGCCCAGCAGCCGTTGCAAGCTCAGCCCCAGCCGATCAACTTGCTGGCAGAAGATTGGGCCAACTGCCAGGAGCTGGATTTGCAGGAGCTGGTGTGCTTGAACCAGGAGCTGCTGGGCGCCGACCGATCTTTGCAGGGCTTGACCCAAGAGCTGAAAGGCTGGGCCGACCGAGCCATTCCTGCCGGATTGCAACTGGGATCGCGATGGCTGGGATCCCTGGGATGAAGAAGGCTGCCCCGCCTACCTCTGAGCCCCCCGAACTGGAGGCCCTCTGGGAGAGCTGGCTGGCGGAGCTGGGCTGGCAGCCTTCTGAGCCGCAGCGGCAGCAACTGCAACAGCTCTATCCCCTGGTGATGGCCGGAAACCGCACCCAGAACCTGACCCGCATCACCGCTCCCATCGATTTTTGGGAGAAACACCTGTGGGACTCGCTGCGGGGCCTACGCTTGCTGGGATCCTGGGCGGCGATTCAAGCTCGGCCCTGGCGGGGCATCGACATCGGCACCGGGGCAGGGTTTCCAGGGATCCCGGCCCAAATTGCCCTGCCCCAGGCCAGCTTCACCCTCCTGGACAGCAGCCAACGCAAGATTGCCTTTGTGCAAGAGGCCCTGCAGCAGCTCTCCCTGACCCAGGCGCGGGCGGTGGCCCAGCGAGCCGAAATCTGGGGGCAAGACCCGCAGGAACGCGGCAGCTACGATCTGGCCCTGGCCAGAGCCCTGGCAGCGGCGGAGGTTTGCGCCGAGTATTGTCTGCCCCTGCTCAAGGTGGGGGGACGCGCCATTCTCTACCGCGGCCATTGGACCGAGGCAGAAGCCCAAACTCTGGAGCGAGCCCTTTCTCTCCTGGGGGGGAAGCTGATCCACGTCGAAGCCTTCACTACCCCCCGCAGCCACGGGATACGGCATTGCCTGCTGGTGGAGAAAGTTGCCCCCACACCAGCTTGCTATCCCCGTCCTCCCGGCATTCCCAAACGCCAACCCCTGGGACAGGACAAGCACCGCTAAAAGTTGGGATCCTTAATTTCCTAGTTCAAAAAAGCTTCTGCAAGTTCCTGGAGAAAGATCTTGAACAGGTAGTTTGCAAATGCCGTCGGGGAGACTAAGATGTGGTTGGCATCAGGTTCGGATTGAGCCAATGGTCTAACCAGGTGAGCTTCCGAACTGAGCGCTAAAAGGTTAAGGTTCGGAGTTCGCTACGTTATGACCATTTTTGTGGGCAACTTGTCTTTCAAAGCCAGTGAAGAAGACCTACGGCTTGTGTTTTCCGAGTACGGCACCGTCAAGCAAATTAAGCTGCCAGTGGATCGGGAGACGGGCCGCAAGCGGGGCTTTGCTTTCGTGGACCTGGAAAACGAGGCCGACGAGCAGAAAGCCATCGACGAGTTGGATGGCGCCACCTGGATGGGCCGGGATCTGAGGGTTAACAAGGCAATGCCGCGTCAGGCCGGCGCAGGCGGCAGCAGGCGGGATAGCCGTTCTTCCCGCTTCTAATCGGATAGGCTCTGGGCCGGGGATCCCTCTCTTCTCTCCCCGGCCTTTAGCTTTGGCCGAAGATGACTCTGGCCAGAAAGGCTAAGCCAAACCAGACGGAGGCCACCAAGACAATGGCCGGGCCGGAGGCGACGTTGAGGTAGTAGCTAGCGTACATCCCCAGCAGGCTAGCGCTGACGCCAAAGAGGGATCCCAGCAGCATTACCTGGTGCAGGCGAGGCGCCAGCAGGTAAGCTGTTGCTGCTGGTGTGATGAGCATGGCCAGCACCAGCAGCACCCCCACCGCCTTCATGCTGGCCACCAGAGTGAGGGAGGTGAGCGCCATCAGCCCCCATCCCAACCCTGCAGTAGGCAGGCCGGCTGCCTTGGCCCCCAGGGGATCGAAACTGTAGAAGGTCAGCTCCTTAAAAAAGAGGGCCACCAATCCCAGCACCAGGACGGTGATGCCCACCACTGTCAACACATCAGCGGCGCTCACCCCCAGGAGGTTGCCGAAGAGGAAGTGGTTGAGATCGATGCGGGCCCGCCGTTGGATTAACGTGATTAAGAGGATCCCTAGGGCAAAAAAAGCAGAAAAGACGATCCCCATGGCCGCATCGGGCTTGAGGGGGGTGGCGGAGCGGATCCACTGGATGAGCAGGGCGCTCAGTAACCCCGCCACGAAGGCACCGACAAAGAGGTTGAGATCCAGCAGGTAGGCAATGGCCAGGCCCGGCAGCAGCGAATGGCTGAGGGCATCCCCCAGGAGGGCCAAGCTTTGCACCAGCAAATAGCTGCCCACCACCGCGCAGAGAACGCCGATGGCCACCGCCACCAGCAGAGCCCGCTGCATAAAGGCAAACCGCAAGGGATCCACCAGGGTGTGCCAGAGCCCTTCCATACCACCCCTCACCCCCTAGGCAGCTGAGTCCAAGGGCAGGATGCGGCCATAGGCCCGCTGCAACACCTGCGGCTGCAGCACCTGCTGCGGGGATCCCTGGGCAATCAGGACGCGGTTGAGGAGAAGCACCTCATCAAAGTGGGCCAGCGCCTGCCCCAGGTCGTGGTGCACCACCATCACGATATGGCCGGCGTCGGCCAGCTCCCGCAAAACCTGAAACACAATGGCCTCGCTGGGCTGGTCGATCCCGGCCAGCGGCTCGTCCAGGGCGTAGATCTCGGCTGCCTGCGCTAGAGCCCGCGCCAAAAACACCCGCTGCTGCTGTCCCCCTGATAGCCGACCAATGGGCCGATCCCGATAGGCCCCCATCCCCACCCGCTCCAGAGCTTGCGCTGCCCGCTCCCGACCTTGCGGACCGATGCGGCGCAACCAGCCGGCAGCTCTCACCTGTCCCATCAGCACCACATCCCACACCGTGGCCGGAAAGCTCCAGTCGATGGCCGACCGCTGCGGCACATAGGCCACCTGCTCCCCCCGCAGCGCCTGGCCGCCGTAGCGCACCTCGCCCCCCTCTTTTGGCACCAACCCCAGCAGCGCCTTGAGAAAGCTGCTTTTGCCAGCCCCGTTGGGGCCCAGGATGCCCGTGATGCACCCTGGCTGGATCTCGGCGCTGATCCGCTCCAACGCCAGCAACTTGCCATAGCGCACCGTCAGATCCCGCACCACCAGAGAGGCCGGACGAGGAGGGAGAGCAATCGCTGGCTTTTTCATTTTCCTTTCATTTTCGCCAAGACCAGTGTACCCTAAGGGGAAACTCAAATAGTGAAACAATTATGAAAACCAAGATCTTTTCTTTGCGCCGCTTGGTGGTGGGGCTTGGCCTGCTGATGGGCGGTTGGACATCTCTGGCCAGCTTGGCTGTGGCACGTCCCCGCGTTGTGGCTACCACCACTCTGATTGCCGATTGGGTAGAGCAGGTGGGTCAAGATCGCATCCAGCTCAGCAGCCTGCTGCAGCCGGGACAGGATCCCCACGTCTATGAGCCGACACCGGCAGATGCCGCAGCTCTCGAGCAGGCGGATCTGGTGTTTTACAACGGCTACAACTTGGAGGCGGGGTTGATTCGTCTCGTCAACGCTGCTGCTCAACGGGCGCGGCGGGTTGCCCTGGCCGAGATCCTCGACCCCATCGTCACCGATGAGGACGGGATCCCGACGCCGGATCCCCATGTATGGGGCAATGTGGAAAACGTCATCCTCATGGTGGAGCCCATTGCCCAGGAGCTGGCGGAACAGGTGCCCGGCGAAGCGGCTTTTTTTCAGGCCAATGCCGCCGCCTATCGGGCGGAGCTGGAAGAGCTCCACGCCTGGATCGCGGAGCAGATTCAGACCATTCCCCCTGCCAACCGGGTTTTGGTGACCACCCACGCTGCCTTTGCCTACTACACCCAAGCCTACGGCCTGAAGATGGGGGGATCCCTCTTGGGGATCAGCACCGAGGAACAGCCCAGCGCCCAGACGGTGGCTCGGTTGGTGGAGGAGATCCGCGCCCTGGGGGTGCCAGCGGTTTTTGCCGAGACCACCCTTAACCCCGCTCTCATCCAAACGGTGGCCACCGAAGCGGGAGTCCAGGTGGCCGAACAGGAACTGTACTCGGACTCCCTAGGGGAGCCAGGCAGCGGTGCCGAAACCTACATCGCTATGATGCGCCACAACACCTGCACGATTGTGGGGGCCTTGGGCGGATCCCCTGATTGTCCTTGAGGGGCAGAATCGAGGCAGGGGGGCTGAGTTTTGTATGATAGGGGCTCAGACCCTTGTTTTCTTACCGCGTCCATGCCTGCTGCTATCCGTCGCCCGCCCCGTTCCCTCTATTGTGGCCAAGTGCGCCCGGCCCACATCGGCCAGAGTGTCACCCTCTACGGCTGGATCGACCGCCGCCGCGACCACGGGGGCGTGATCTTTCTCGATCTGCGGGATCGCTCCGGCATTGTGCAACTGGTGGCGGATCCCCAGAAGACCCCCCTCTCCTACGAGCTGGCTAAGGAGGTGCGCAGCGAATACGTAGTGCGGGTCACAGGTAGGGTTCAGCAGCGGCCTGAAGACTCCTTTAACCCCCGCCTGCCCACCGGCGAAGTGGAGGTCTACGCAGAAGAGCTGGAAATTCTCAGCCGCGTGGGCAAGCAGCTTCCCTTCAGTGTCTCGGGGGAAGAAGGGGAAGAGGTGCGGGAGGAGATTCGCCTGCGCTACCGCTACTTGGACTTAAGGCGGGAGCGCTTGTCCCGCAACCTGCAACTGCGCCACCAGGTGATCAAGGCCATTCGCCGCTTTCTGGAGGACGAAGAAGGCTTTATCGAGGTGGAGACCCCCATCCTCACCCGCTCCACCCCCGAAGGTGCCAGAGATTACTTGGTGCCCAGCCGCGTCAACCCCGGCGAGTGGTTTGCCCTGCCGCAGTCGCCCCAGCTTTTTAAGCAGTTGCTGATGGTGGCTGGCGTGGATCGCTACTACCAAATTGCCCGCTGTTTTCGGGATGAAGATCTGCGGGCGGATCGCCAGCCGGAGTTTACCCAGTTGGACATGGAGATGAGCTTCCTGGATCAGGAGGCAATCTTGGAGCTCAACGAGCGGCTCATCGGCCACATCTTCAAAACTGTCAAAGGGATCGACCTGCCCCGTCCCTTCCCGCGGCTGACCTACGCCGAGGCTATGGCCCGCTACGGCTCCGACAAACCCGACACCCGCTTTGGGCTGGAGTTGGTGGATGTTTCGGGGGTGTTTCAGGGATCCCGCTTTCAAGTCTTTGCCAAAGCCCTGCAGCAGGGGGGAGTGATCAAGGCTCTGCCGGTGCCCGGCGGCGACGAGAGGATCTCCAACACCCGCATCAAGCCCGGCGGCGATCTGTTCAAGCTGGTTACCCAGTACGGGGCGGGCGGCCTGGCCTTCATTCGGGTGCGCGCCGGCAGCCTCGATACCATTGGTGCCCTCAAGGAAAGCCTTAGCCCTGAGCAGGAGAAGCAGTTGCTGCAGATGACCAACGCCAAGCCAGGGGATCTGCTGCTGTTTGGGGCAGGGCCGGCTGCCGTGGTCAACGAGTCGCTGGGCCGCCTGCGGCTGCACCTGGGGCAGGAGCTGGGCTTGATCCCGGAGAACGCCTTGAATCTTCTCTGGATCACCGATTTCCCCATGTTTGAGTTCAACACCGAGGAAAACCGCCTAGAAGCCCTGCACCACCCCTTTACCGCTCCCCACCCCGACGACTTGGCCGACCTAAAAACGGCGCGGGCCCAGGCCTACGACCTGGTCTGGAACGGCGTGGAAGTGGGCGGGGGATCCCTGCGCATCTACCAGCGGGAGATCCAGGAGCAGGTTTTCCAGGCCATCGGCCTCACCCCTGAGCAGGCGCGGGACAAGTTTGGCTTTTTGCTAGAAGCCTTTGAGTACGGCACGCCGCCCCACGGGGGCATCGCCTACGGCCTAGACCGGCTGGTCATGCTGCTGGCGGGGGAAGATTCCATCCGCGATGTCATCGCCTTTCCCAAAACCCAGCAGGCCAGGTGTTTGCTCACCGGCGCCCCTGCCGGCGTCGAGCCCAAGCAGCTCAAAGAACTGCACGTGGCTTCCACCTATCAGCCCAGCTAAGGGATCCCTCCACCTGTGTGGGAGGATGGATAGGCATGTACCCCTACTCTTGGGTCTCCTTATGCTAGATCTGACCGGAAAGAAAGCCTTGGTAACTGGCATTGCCAACGAGCGCTCCATCGCCTGGGGCATTGCCCAGCAACTGCACAAAGCGGGAGCTACGTTGGGGGTTACCTACTTGCCAGACGAGCGGGATCGCTTCAAAACCAAAGTCCAGCAATTGACGGAGCCCCTGCAGCCGGATTTTCTCCTTCCCTGCGACGTGCAAAGCGACCAGCAGATCAACGATCTGTTTCAAGGGGTGGCCCAAAAATGGGGTCAGGTCGATATCTTGGTTCACTGCCTGGCTTTCGTTAAAAAAGAAGAGCTGAGCGGCAACTTTAGCGATATCTCGCGGGAGGGGTTTGCCCTGGCCATGGATGTGAGCACCTACTCCCTGATTGCCCTCTGCCGGGCCGCCAAGCCCCTCTTGAGAGCCGGCAGCAGCATCCTCACCCTCACCTATCTGGGGGGCGTGCGGGTGGTGCCCAACTACAACATGGCCGCTGTCACCAAAGCGGGCCTGGAAACCTGTGTTCGCTACCTGGCGGCCGAGCTGGGCCCTGCCGGGATCCGGGTGAATGCTATCTCTGCCGGGCCCATTCGCACCCTGGCTTCTTCGGCGATTTCGGATTTTCATGCCATGCTGCACGCGGTGGAGGAGAAAGCTCCGCTGCGGCGCAATATCACCCAGCTCGAGGTGGGCAATGTGGCTGCTTTTTTGGCCAGCGACCTGGCCAGCGGCATTACCGGCCAGGTGATCTATGTGGATAGTGGATATAGCATCCTGGGTTTTTAGGCTCTTGGGGATCCCCCTGGCATGAATCGCTTCTCACCTTTGCAGCGGCTGCTGCTCACCTGGATTTTGATCGTCATTAGCGGCTGGCTGGCCCTGCAGGTGGGCCGGCTGTTTGGCCATCTGCTCACCACCCTCCTGACGGCAGCGGTGCTGGCCTTTTTGCTCAACTATCCGGTACAGGTGCTGCAGCGCTATCGGGTCAGTCGGGGTTTGGCGGTCACCCTGGTTTTTGCCCTGTCGGTGGTGCTGCTGGCCTTGGTAGGGATCGCCATCGTGCCCATCCTGGCCAAGCAGGTGGTGCAGTTGGGGGCGCGGATCCCGGAGTGGGTGGATACCTTACAAAGCTGGCTGGATCAAATCAGCCTGTGGGCGGCAGAGCGCAACATCAACCTCGGCCAGACGGAGCTGGTGAACACCCTCCTCAACCGCCTGCAGGCCAGTGCCGAAAAAATTGCCAGCCAATCCCTAGACATCCTCCTGGGCACCTTTAACCAGGTGGTTGACTTGGTGTTGGTGTTGGTGCTGGCCCTCTACATGCTGCTCTACGGCGGCCAGTTTTGGCAGGGGTTGCTCAGCCTCTTCCCCAAGCCCTGGGGGCCGCGCATCGGCGAAGCCCTGGCTCTGAGTTTCCAGAACTTTCTCATCAGCCAGTTGGTGTTGGGGTTCATTATGGCCCTGATGCTGGTGCCAGTGTTTGGGCTGCTGCGAGTACCCTTTGGGCTTTTGTTTGGCCTCTTGATTGGCCTGCTGGAGGTGATCCCGCTAGTGGGGGGCTTTATCGGCATCGGCGCGGCAGCAGTGCTGCTGGCCTTCCAAGATATCTGGCTCAGCCTCAAGGTGGTGCTGGTCTCCTTGATCGTGCAGCAGATCAAGGATCGAGTCATCGCTCCCCGGCTAATGGGGGAACTGATTGGCCTCAACCCGGTGTGGATCTTGATTGCCCTATTGGTGGGGGCGCAACTGGGGGGCATCTTGGGCGTGATCGTTGCCATTCCCCTAACCAGTGTGGTGAAAAGTCTCTACGAGATTGCCCGTTCCGCCGACTTGGCCGCCGAAGATGGCTTATCCCCTGCTGCGAAGGTGACCTCCCTCGGCAAAAGCCCCATCGAAACCCACCGGGATCCCACCTTGCCCAAGCCAGAGACCCAGCAGGTCTAGCCCCTTTTTCGCAGACGACTCTTCCAGGCAGCAACCTAGCCCCGATCCCCATCTCCCCTCTCCCAGAGGAAGAGGGCCGGGGGTGAGGGGCTGGGCCTTGTCCTAGCGAATTTTTCCCTCAATGAAAGGCACTTCTAGCACCTTTTCGTGCTGGATGGGGCCATGGCCAAAGTAGCCCCCTTCCCCAAACAACTCGCCGTGGTCGGCAGTAACCGTGATGTAGGTGTTTTTGGGAACCAGATCGAACAGTTGCTCAAAGACCCCATCTAGGTAGCGCACCGCCTCGATCTGCCGCTGGCGCAGCTCCTCCAACTGGGCGGAATTGAAAAAGGGGATCCCGGCCTCTTCCCCTTCATCCAGGCGCTTTAACACACCATTGACCCCAGAGATGCGGGGCCACGAGCTGGGGTCCTCGTCGGGCAGGGCGTAGGGATAGTGAGTTTCGCCCACATTTAATAGGTAAAAGCTGGGGCGATCCGGCTCGAAGCGCAACTGCTCCACCATGGCCGCCATATCGTTGTGCCGCGGCATGAGACGGTAGGAATCGAAGTCGCGATTGAGCAGAGTGCTGGGGTTGAGCACCGGCAGGGAGACCATGGCATGGGTGGTGTAGCCCAGTTGATGCTTCAGGAGCGTTGGCAAGTAGAGGTGAGGCAGCAGATGCTTGAACTCAATCGGCTGCCGGGTGCCGAGGCGCTCGTTGTAACGCAAATACTCCTGCTTGTAGTGCTCAGAGGCGAAAACGTGGGTAGGGCTGGTGTGAGGCAACAGGCCCATCAGCAGGTTGTAATGGGCGGGAGCCGTCCAGGAGGCGTAGCTCCAACGCTTTTCCAGGGATCCCAACTTGAGCAGATGCTTGGGGTTAGCCGCCAGCAGGCTGTCGAAGCGGCAACTGTCCAAAATGATCAACAGGTAGTGATTTTGCCCTTGGGGCTCAGGTCGGGGAGCGGGCTCAGGCAAGGGATTTGCAGAAGATCTCCACCAGCTTAGGAGTCCCATTCCTCTTCCTCCTCTTGGCCGGGGTAGGGACGTCGGACTATCCGCCAGTTGGGGGTAGTGGCCGTGTCGTCTTCCTCCTCAGGTTCAGCGGGTTGGCGAATGCGTTCCGGCGGGATATTGGAATAGGAATAGCGACCTGCCTGGGGATCCGGCTCGTACTCCGGCAGATCTTGAGGCAAATAGTGGTCGGGGGGAATCATCTGCGCTTCCAAGAAGCGCACTCGGTCGATGAGCTGGTTTAACTTGCGGATTGCCTGTCGCTGCAACGCCTGATCATGCAGCCGCCAAGCGCCCACATACAGAAACCCCAAGCCGACTCCTACCCCATAGGCAGTGAACAGCGTCAGCGACAAAGGAATCGCAGCGCCGGCTTGACCAGCCACGACGACCGCTGCTGTGGATCCCCAGTTTTGGACAAGGAAAACGAGCAGGGCCAGTATCCACAGGCCCAGGAGTATGGAGCGGATATTCTGGAGCATGGCCGCCACCTTCCCTTTTCACTAGGCTATCACCACCCCTGCAACGGGCGGAGGGAACCCCGATTCCTCAGCCACCTCCGATGACGTTGGATCCCCAGCCCGGAGCCACTTGAGCCGCCCTGAGGATAAAGGCAGCCAGGTTGCGCAGCGCTTCATCATCCATCCAGGAGGGAGGCACAGGGCGGCAGCCATAGCTAACTTCGGTGCCATCGTAGCTGCGGGGATCCCGCTGGTACTCCATGAGAGCTTGAATGGTGTCGCGGGGCGGGGTGGCGCCGCGCAAGGCCTTGAGCGAAAGGGAAATGTTAGGAGCCGGTAGGGTAGAGCCGCCCACGTGGCAGTTCAGACAGGCAGCCTGAAAGCGATTTTTCCCGTCGGTAAGTTGCTCTGGAGTAAAGGTGAGCATGTGCCCTTCGGCATCCCAGGGCAACTCTATTGGCTCAGTGGTTCGCAGGTACTGGCTCACATAGGGATCAACGCGGCCTGCCGCTGGGCTAGCTATCCCTAGCCATACCAAAAGCAGGATCCCGGCCCACCTCCAGCCACGGCCCGGGATCCCCCACCGGTTTGCCCCTTGAGTTTGCCCAGGCATTAGAGATAGGCGGAAAGGTCGCTGTGGGATTCGCTCTTGGTGCCGCCCCAGCCGGGTACGGTCTTAGCCTGCACTAGGATGTAGCCGGCAATTAACTTCAGATCCTCATCGGTGAGGTTGCGCAGGCGAGGATACTCACTCAGAAGCTGGGTGTTGGGATGATATTCCACCAGGGACTCTACCCCGTCATAGGTGACCGGGTTCTTGATGTAGTCTACGATCGCCAACACATTATCGCGGGGAGGTGTTGCCCCCTCCAGATCCGAGAGCTTCAGGCTCACGTCCGGGTTGGGATAGGTCTGGCCACCCACATGACACTGGGCACAGGCTTTGTTGAATAACTGCTTTCCTCTGGCCAGTTGCGCTTCTGTGAAAGTGATGGACTCGGTTGGCGACAAGGCTACAGGAGGAATCTGCCTGGCCGCCAAGGCCGGCCCCCAGGCATATCCGGCCATCCCCAAAGCCAAGATCAGGACCAATAACCGACGGCGCGCCATCGCGAACGCTTTCTGAAGAGAAGATTTGCTAAACATGGTTCTCCGTAGTTCGATCTTAGAAGGGGGGGTCAGCTCCGCTCCAGCGACAAACCCGACAACAGGATCAAGAATAGACCATTGCGAGATCATTTGCCGATGGGATCCGGGATCGCTTTTGCAAGCTATTCTCTTCGACTTTTAGTGTTAAGTTTGATTGCGGATCCAGCGCCCCCTCAACGGTTGGGTTAGTGCCGCCACCCTGCCGAGAGCGGCAATGCGATCCACAAAAGCAAACTCGGAGAAGGGATCCCTTGCCTTCTGGAGAGGACAGCAGTGGTTGGCTTGATCCGCTGCCGAGAAAACCTAGGGCCGGCAGAGGTTGGGGCAGATAGGGTTGAGGAGTCTTCAAAGGCGGTTCAATTGCTAGGGATCCCCTGACTGGGGCTATCCTGTAAGCATCTTGCCTGCGTGCGTTCTCTAGATGGGAAGGCCATGCCTTGGGATCTGGGGCGGTTTTGGAACACGCTGACCTACTACGAAGCGCTGCCCTTTGCTGACCTCTGGCGCTGGGTTCAGAATGGGTTTCAGACAGCAGCCGTTGACTTCATGCCTCCTTCCCTGGCGACTTCAGCTCCCCTTCCCGTGATCCTCTTGGGCGATGGCCTACCAGTGGGGCTGGCGGAGGCGCTGCACCGGCAAGGGGCAGAAGTCCAGGAGAGAGGGGATGAGGTGACAGCCAGGGTCATCCTCGGTCTGGAGAACCGGGAGAAAGCTAAGGCCTACCTAGAGCGCCTGCGCCGCAGCGGCCAAACGGAACAGATGCTCTTTGACTTCCGCCAGCCCGATCCCCAGGTGAACCAGTTCTGGGGCATCCTCGACGATGTGGTGATGGGCGGGGTGAGTCAAAGCCAACTGCTCTGGGGGGAGGGTGAGCTGCTGTTTACAGGCCAGGTTTCCACGGCCAACTTCGGCGGCTTTGTTTCCACCCGCACGCGCAATTGGCAGCCGCCCTTGGATGCCTCAGGGTTTGCCGGCCTGGAGCTGCAGCTACGGGGCGATGGACAGCGCTACAAGGTTCTGCTGCGGGATCAAGGGGGCTGGGACAGCCCGGCCTACGGCTACGCCTTCGACACCACTCCAGGGGAGGAGCAGACCGTCCAGGTTCCTTTTGCCGAGATGGTGCCCACCTTTCGCGCCCGCCGGGTTGCCGCTCCCCCTTTGAATACCCGCCAGATCTATTCGCTGCAACTGATGCTGAGCAAGTTTGAAGCGGACGGCAGTCCCAACCCCCGTTTTCGGCCTGGGCCGTTTCGGCTGGGCGTGCGTTGGATCGGGCTCTATCGCCAGAAGCCGCTGCCGCAACTGATTGGGGTGGCGCGGGGATCCCTAACTCCCGATTGGGTGGCGGCCCTGCAGGAGAGCTCCAGCCGTTGGTGTGGGGTGGAG
>NZ_JANSIR010000095.1:34776-52735 GCF_047462155.1 Synechococcus sp. OH2 | reverse complement strand
CGCCCGCCAGTGTGGGCCGGGTGGTGCCTCTGGAAGCCTTCCATGGCTAAGCTTCTTGGCGGCCTCCAGGAATCCCTGGGGATGGGGCTTTTGGCCCTCCTATGGCTGGGGGCGGGCCAGGGGATCCCTTACCTGTTTGACTGGGATGAGCTCATTTACGCCAGCTTGGCGCGGCAGATGCTATCCAGCGGCGATCCCCTGGCTTTGCAGATCAACGGCGAGCCCTTCTACGAGAAGCCGCCTCTGTTTTTCTGGCTGCAGGCGTTGGCAATGGCGGCCCTGGGGGTCAACGAAGGGGCGGCGCGGCTACCCAATGCGTTTGCCGGCGGCATCACGGTGGCCCTCTTGGGGGCGTGGGGAGCGCGGCTGCGCGGGGTGGGGTTTGGCTGCCTCTGGGGGATCCTGCTCCTGACGGGCTACCTGCCTTTGTTTTTCTACAAAACCGGCCTCATCGACCCGCTGTTGAATTTGGGCATGGGCGTGGGGCTGGGATCCCTTTGGGCTGCTGACGAGGCCCGTCGCTCCGGCCGCTCCGGGCAGGGGTGGAACGCCCTGGGCGCGCTGGCCTTGGGCCTAGCGGTGTTGGCCAAAGGACCCGTGGGGCTGGTGTTGCCGCTGGGCATCTGGGCCCTCTACAAGCTCTGGCAGGGGGATCCGCCAAGGCGGTGGGGGGAGATGGTGGCCTTCCTTGGCTTGGCGGGGGCTATTCCTCTGGCCTGGCTGGCGCTGGAAGCAGCGGCGCGGGGGCTGCAGTGGCTGGCGGCGTTTTGGCACTACCAGTGGGGTTTGGTGAGTACCCCCAGCGGCCACCCCGGCCCAGTTTACCTGCATCTCTTGGCCTTTGCTCTAGGGTGTTTTCCCTGGGCGGCTCCGGCCTTGGCCGAGATCTTGGCCAGCCTCCGCAGGAGCAGTGACTCGGCAGCGGCGGATTTAACTCAGCGGGCAGAACGCCTGCTGTTGGTGGCCTTCGGGGTGGTGCTGGCTCTGTTTTCGCTCTTGGTGCAAACCAAGTTGATCCACTACACCTCGCTGCTTTATCCCATCGGCGCCTACTTTGCTGCCCTGCGCCTGCAACGCCTGGGATCAAGAGAGGCTCAACTCAGCGTTTGGGAAGGCGGCTGGATCCTGCTGAGCGGTTTGTTTTGGCTAGCCCTGTGGCTGCTATTGCCCTGGCTGGGATCCCAGGATCCCGTCCTGCTGCTGCCGAGGGTCGAGAAGGGATTGGCGGCTTTGGGGATCCCGCTTTCCGACCTTTTTGAGAGTCTAGCGGGCAGCTTGGCGCTTGGATATCTCCAGGCTGAGGTGGAGTGGCCCTCCTTCACCTATGGCCCTGCTGTGCTCCTGGCGTTGGGGGGACTGGCCTGGATTAGAGCTCGGCACAATGTTCGAGGATGGGCCATCTTGCTCTTGGCCACAGGACTAAGCGCCCAGTTGGCCTGGAGCTGGGTTTTCCCACGGGTGTTGCAGCATACTCAGGGGGGATCCGTCCACTTCTTCCGGCAGTTTGCCGGCCCAGAACCGGCTCTTTCGGGAAGGGTTGGCCTTTATGGGCTGCGGTCATTTGTACCCTATTTTTATGGCCCGCTGCGGGTGCCCTATGCCGCCAACCTGGAGGAGCTGGCCGCCTGGCAGGTGCCCGACTATCTGGTGACCTGGGATCCCTTTGTAGCTGAGCTGGCAGCAACTTGGCAGGTCGTAGAGCGCCGCAGCCCCTTTTGGCTGTTGAAAAAAACCTCTTCTCTCCCCTAGCCGCAAGATGAGCCAGTACGTGTTGCGTATCAGCGACCTTCCCCTTCAGGATCGCCCGCGCGAGCGGCTGCTTAACCAAGGGGCAAGAAACCTCTCCCACGCGGAGCTGCTGGCCATTTTGCTCAACACCGGCCAGGGGCCGGGCAAGCTCTCGGCCGTTGGCCTGGCCCAGTTGCTCTTGAAAAAATTGGAAGCCCAGGGGGATCCCTTGGCCCAACTGCGCCAGCTGGAAGCCGGAGAGCTGCTGCAAATTGAGGGCATTGGCCCAGCCAAAGCCGCAACAGTGTTGGCCGCCATCGAGCTGGGGCGGCGGATCTTTTTGGCCCGACCACCCGAGCGGACGGTGATTGAATCGCCAGAACAGGCGGCCATGGCCCTAAGCAGCGACCTGATGTGGGAGACCCAAGAGCACTTTGCCGTCCTGCACTTGGACATCAAACACCGCCTCATTGGCCAGCAGATTGTAACCCGGGGAACCGCCACGGAAACTCTCACTCACCCGCGGGAAACCTTCCGCAGCGCCATCAAGCAAGGATCCAGCCGCATCCTGGTGGCCCACAACCATCCCTCCGGCAGTTTGGATCCCAGCCCGGAGGATCTTGCCCTGACGCGGCAACTCTTGCAGGCGGGGCAACTGCTGCAGATCCCGGTTTTGGATCACCTCATCCTCGGCGGCGGGCAGTTCCTCAGCCTGCGCCAACACACCCGCCTGTGGGAGGAGTTTCCCCAGCCAGAGTAGCTCCCCAGCCCCTCTCCCAGGGGAGCCAGCCCAAGCGCTCCGCGCCGCTGCCCTCACCCCCGGCCCCTCTCCCAGGGGAGCCAGCCCAAGCGCTCCGCGCCGCTCACGCGACCACCCCCAGCCCCTCTCCCAGGGTAGCCAGCCCTCACCCCCGGCCCCTCTCCCAGGGGGAGAGGGGGGCTAGGGATCCGGCAGCGCCTCAAAGCGCATGCCCACCCTGAGCTGGCCGCCGTTGACCAAGTCCCAGGCCGACTGTTCTTTTCTGCCGGGCAGTTGGGCCCGCCGGATGAGAAGGGATCCCTCCCCAGTAGCCACATACACCCCTTCTCCTTTGGCCAACCCCACCACTTCTCCGGGGCTACCCTGGGGAAGAGGGTCAGGGGGTGGATGCAACTGGGGAGCGGCAGAGCGGACAATCTTAATCCGCTGCCCCTGCAAGCCGGTAAAGCAGTCGGGAGAAAAGGCGCGGATTTGGTTATGCAAGGCCTGGGCCGGGCGCCGCCAATCGAGCTGGAAGTCCTGCTTTTTAAGGAGGGGGGCATAGGTGGCCCGCGAGTCATCCTGGGGGATGGGGGTGATCTCTCCTTTTTCTAGTTTCACCAGGGTTTCCACCAGTAGCTCGGCCCCCAGTTGGGCCAGTTGGGAGGCCAGTTCCAGCCCAGTCTGCTCTGGCCCAATGGGCAGCTTGGCCTGCAGCAAGATGGCTCCCGTATCCAGGCCCTCGTCCATGAGCATGGTGGTGACGCCGGTCTCGGTCTCGCCGTTGGCAATGGCCCACTGGATGGGGGCAGCGCCGCGGTAAGCCGGCAGAAGGGAAGCGTGGACATTGATGCAGCCCAACCTGGGCATTTGCAGCACCGCCGGCGGCAGGATTTGGCCATAGGCCACCACCACAAACACATCGGCAGCCAGCGCCTCTAGCGCCGCCAGCACCTCCGCATCCCGCCGCAGCCGGACAGGCTGCCACAGGGGGATCCCATGGGCTTGGGCAAGGACCTTGGTGGGCGGCGGGAGTACCTTCTGCCCTCGTCCCTGCGGCCGATCCGGCTGGCAGACCAAGCCCACTACTTCAAAGGAAGACTGCCGCTGCAACAGGAGCTGCAGCGAGGGCAGAGCAAACTCCGGCGTGCCAAAGAAAACAACCCGCATGGCCGACCCCTCTGAGCCCTGCCCTTTAGTCTAGAGGGTTAGGGGAAGGTGGGGAGGGCTCGCCAGTGTCAGGCGCTGGAGAAGGAAAGGGAGAAAGTCTGGCCGGAGGAGCCTGCCAAAAGGCAGGCTGTTTGAGATCGAACTCTTGGCTCCAGGCTGGAAAGAAAGCGCCCAGCTTTTGCCCGGAAAGCCGCAGCCGCTGCACAAAGGTCCATTCCAGACGGGTCAAGACCCGCCGCACAAAATCCTTGGCCCAGGCCGGATCCGGAACTTCCGCTGCCTGCAAGTTCACCTGTAAGAGGCTCAGCTTGGGGTGCAGATGGACGCGGGCCTGGAGCCCTTGCGGGCGCAGCAGGTAGTTGAGCACATACTGGATGGCTTCTCCATCCCCGCGTTGGGCACGGTACAGCGGGCTGTTGGGGTTGGGCGGCGGCTGGTAGCGCCACTCGCGGTGCCATTCCGGGATCCCTTCCCCCAGAGGAAAGCCGAACAGCTCTACCTGGCGGTGTCGGTGGGTCAGCGCCAGTTGTTCCAGGGTTGGCAAGAGGCCCTGCAGCAGCCGCTCCGGATCCGGGAGGGGATCCCCTTCTAAACGCAGCAGCAGACGTTGGCCGGAAAGACGCGCCTGCACCTGCAGATGTCCCAGCCCCAGGGATCCCAGGGCTGCTTGCAAGCGAGCCACGATCTCCGGCAGAGCCGCCTGGACATCCACAGAATGGGCAGACACCGACAGGGATCCGCAACAAGACCAGATCCAACCTAGCCCAATTTCGGCAAGGGCTTGGAGGGGTTGGCGGCTAGGGCTAGATTCCCAGGATTAAACGGGCAACGTAGAAGTAGATCAACACCCCCAGCACGTCCACAATCGTGGTGATGAAGGGGGCGGCCATCAAGGCCGGATCCAGACCAAAGGAGCGAAACAGAAAGGGCAGCCCCGCCCCTGACACCGAAGAGAGAACAGAAATCCCAAATAGGCTTAGCCCGACGATGACCGCCACCAGGAGATCCCGCTGCAGGGCATAGGCCCAGCCGATGGTGATCAAGCTGAGCATGATCCCCAGCATGGCTCCCACCACTGCTTCCCGGGCCAGTACCCCCAACCCGTCCTTGAGGCGCACCGCTGCCGTGCTCAGGCCGCGAATCACCACCGTCGAAGACTGGGAGCCGACGTTGCCGCCGCTATCCACCAACAGTGGGATAAAAGCCGCCAGGGCGATCACCTGGCTTAAGACTTCTTCCTGGCCGGCAATAATCGTGCTGGTAAAGGTGTTGGTAAGCAGCAAAATCAGCAGCCACACCACCCGCTTGCGGGCTGCCTGCCAAAAACTGAGGTCGAAATAGTCATCTTCTCCAGACTGCAACCCCCCCAAGGAGTAGATGTCTTCGGTGGCCTCTTGCTCCACGATGTCCAGTACATCATCTACCGTAACGATCCCCACCAGTCGCCGCTCGGCATCCACCACCGGCACCGCCAACAGGTCGTACCGCTGGATGACCTGCGCCACCTCTTCCTGGTCGGTGTGGGTGCTGACGAACACCACCTCCCGGCTCATCACCTCCTCCAGCCGCTGAGCCGGATCGGCCATCACCAACTCCCGCAAGGATAGGGTTCCCGTCAGGTGTCGCTCCTGGTCGGTGACGTAGAGGTAGTAGATGGTCTCGGTTTCGCGGGCCAAGAGGCGCACCCGCTCCAGTGCCTCGGCTGCCGTCAGGTTCTCTCGCAGGGAAATGTACTCCGGGGTCATGATCCGCCCCGCGGTGTTGGGGGCATAGCCCAGCAGCAGGGCCGTGGCTTCCCGTTCCTGGGGGCTGAGCTGGGGCAGCAGTTCGGCAACCACCTTGGCCGGCAGCTCGTCGAAGAGGCGGGCCCGGTCGTCCGGCGACATCTTGTCCAAGATGTCCTGGATCTCGTGGCTCCTGAACTCGCGCAGCAGCGCCTGTTGCAGATCTATGTCCAGGTGTTCGTAAACGCGGATGGCCAGATCCTTGGGCAGCAAGCGAAAGGCCAGAGCCTGCTGCGCCTCCGGCAACTCCCCGATTACCTCGGCAATGTCCACCGCTTGTACGGGCAGCAGGAGAGATTTGGCTTGTTCCAAGTTGTTTTCCCTTAGGGCCAAGCTGAGCTGGCCACGCAAGAGCTCACAAAATTGCTCGCGGCTCAACTCAGGGCTGGGGGCGGGTGGGATCAGCGGGGCGGAATTCAACGGCTGCACTCCCTGCAACTCTAGCTTTAACTATGCCAGCAAAGCTGAGTCTGTGCTCCCCGCCCCCGTTTTCCTAGAGCCCATAAAAGTCGGGGCCGGATCCCTCGTAGCTGGGGTTAACCCGCAGGTTGAGGTGGGGGCAGACGATCTCGCAGGTGCGGCATTGGATGCAGTTTTCCAGCGACATGGCGTGGGAGCGGATCCCATTGCGTTCGCGGATGTGGTGGACTTCTGCCGGGCAATCGGCCACGCAGGGGGTAGGGCGGTTGAGCTTGTCGTAGGTGGCAATGCACTGGCGGCAGGTGTCAGCGCTGAACTCAAGGATGTGGCGGTTGCCTTCCGGGTAGCGGGGATCGGCAAAAAAGACGGCATCTGACCGCGAGAAATAGCCCCATCGCGTGGTCAATGCTTCAGGATCCAGACCTAGGGGGGCCACAAAGTCCGCTTGGATGGCGGCATGGGGAGCAACATACCCCCGTGGGGGCGGCTCGCCGGCGCTGACCCGTCCCGTCAGCAGCGTGTAGGCGCGCAGGAGTTCCCCGCCGCGACGCACGGGATCCTGCAGGCCCCAGCGCAGGGATCCCAGCCAAGGGTGGCCGGCATCGACGCTGCGGCAGATCTGGGGCAGGTATTCTTCCAGCAGGCGGGAGTTTTCCAAAAAGGCTTCCCGAAAATAGCGGCTGCGGTAGAGATCTTGCCCCACCGAGCTCTCCATCACGGCTTTTTGGTAGGCCTCTTGAATGCGCAGATCCCCTTTTAAAAAGCCGTCGTGAATGAGGCCCGCTGCCAGGTAGCCGGTCTCCATCGCATTATCCACCCCGGCCAGGCTGCCCACATCCAGCACCCCCAGGGCATCCCCCAAGAGCAAGGCCCCTTCAACGCCAAAGCGGGTGGGCAGGCTGTAGTAGCCCCCCTCAGGAATGACGGCGGCCCCGTACTTGAGCAACTTGCCACCGGCAATCAGGGATTGGATCCAGGGGTGGGCTTTGAACTCCTGCAGGCGCTGCTGCGGGTTGAGGTTGGGATTTTTGCTGTCGAGGCCGATGATGAGGCCCAGGGCCAGGCGGTTATCTTTGAGGCCGTAGACAAAGCCGCCGCTGAAGCTGCCATCCAAAACCGGGTAGCCCAGGGTGTGCCACACCTGCCCTTGCAGCGAGCGAGGGATCTGCCACAGCTCTTTGACCCCCACCGACCACAGTTGCGGTCGAGGGCGCAGGTGAAACTTCTCGACCAGGTCTTTGGAGATAAATCCCTTGTCGCCAAAGCAGGTGAGCTCGGCAAAGACGCAATCTTCGTAAACTTGGCCGGAGTCGCTCACCCGCACCCCAATGACTCGCTCCCCCTCATAGAGGATCTCGTGGGCGGCAAAGCCGGGGAATACATCCAAGGTAACGTTGGGGATCCCTTTGGCCTTTTCCTGCAGGGTTTCGGCCAGCCAGCGGATGACATGGCTAAGGGTGAGGAGGAACTGCCCCTGTTTGCGCAACCCCTTTGGGATCGCCGCTTCCGGTAGATCCCAGCGCTCTTGGGATCCCAGTACGCTCAGGTGGCTCACTTCCACCCGCCCCTCGTGGGGAAATCCTTGGCTCTCAAAATCCGGGAAAAGCCTGGCGATTACCTGGGGATTGCAGATGGCACCACTGATGATGTGCCCGCCAAATTGCCGGGCTTTTTCCAAGATGGCGATGGAGATCTTGAGCCCCGAGAGCTTGGCCAGATCCAAAAGGCGATGGGCCAGGATCAGGTTGGAGGAGCTTCCTCCCACCAAAAGCAGGTCATAGCGGATGGTGTCACTCATGCAGAATTCCCCACGCAGCAGCTCTGGAGAGTCTGCCCGTATCCTAGAAAGGAAAAGTGGTAAAGATCCCAAAACTTTAGACCTTCTCAAGGCTTTGGGCGTTCTCCCTGCGCTGGCCAACCCCAGCCTTTTGCCTGGCTTGGGCAGGGATCCCTCCTTCCTGCAATTTTTCCAGCTAGCCGGATTCGATTCGAGCCTCTCTTGCCAGAGAAAAAGGGGCTGTCTTTGAGCTGGCTTGCGGTATTGCCGCTAGCTGTCAGAGCCTGGATTCTACGCTAAGCAAGTTGTAGGCGGCAATGAAGGAGCATCCTCTGTCCAAGTCTTTCTTGGCAACGCTGGCTGGGGCCTTCTTTGTTCTTTTAGGCTGCAGCGTTGTACGGCACCACTTGTTTCAGTCGGGAGGGTATGATCTCGGCATTTTCGACCAAGCTGTTTATTTAATCAGCCGTGGCGAGGTTCCTTTTTCTACTATTCGCGGGATCCACATTCTTGGAGATCACGCAGCTTTTATCTTGTATCCTCTCAGTCTCTTGTATCGCATTGTTCCCTCTGTATATTGGCTGTTTGGCATCCAAGCTCTGGCACTAACGCTGGGAGCGCTGGCCGTTTACCATCTGGCGCTCCAAGCCGAGATTGATTCTGGCAGGGCGAGAACAATTGCCGCCGCCTATCTTCTCTACCCAGCCATCTTCAACGCCAACCTTTTTGATTTTCATCCAGAAGTGTTGGCCGTTCCCCTTTTTTTGGCCGCTATACTCTGTGTTCGCTCTGGCAAGTTGTGGGGGTTTTTGCTGTGCCTAGGTGGTATCCTCGGCTGCAAGGCGGTGTTGTCTCTCAATGTCGTTGCCCTGGGAGCTTGGCTGTTACTCTTTGAAAGCAGACGAGTTGAAAAGCGCTGGGAACGGCGCTGCCAAGTGGCCGGCTGGCTTGCCATAGCGGCAGGGTCGGCCTGGTTTGGCATGGCTACTTTTTGGATTATTCCTCACTTCAGTGGCAGCGAGCCGGCAGCCGTTTCTCACTATAGCTATTTGGGCAGTTCCGTTCCTGAAATTATCCAAAACTTAGTTCTCAAGCCAACATTAGTCCTGGGCAAGGTCTTCTCTCTCGACACCCTATTCTATGGACTTTTGTTAATCATTCCTGTGGCTTGGGGCCTCTCTTGGCACCACTGGGATCCCTGGATCCCTGCCCTGCCAACCCTGGGGCTGAATATACTTTCTAGCAATCCTGCTTATCGGGATCTGGTGCATCAGTATGCATTACCTGTTGTTCCTTTTCTCTTTCTAGCTGTTATCGAAAACGCGAAAGCAGTCCCCTTTTGGTTTTGCCCCGTCAAAAGCAGAAAAGCAGCGCTAGGCTGGTCTTTGCTGGCTTTTTTAGCCCTGGCAAAATACCCCTTTTTCGGCTCCATCTATCTTCAGTCTCTTGACACTTGGCAGGCCACTCGCGAGGCCCTTGCCCACATCACCACCCAAGGGGGTGTCCTTACCACCCACGAGATTAGCCCCCACCTCACCCACCG
This sequence comes from Synechococcus sp. OH2, assembly GCF_047462155.1. Lineage (NCBI taxonomy): Bacteria > Bacillati > Cyanobacteriota > Cyanophyceae > Synechococcales > Synechococcaceae > Synechococcus > Synechococcus sp. OH2. The sequence goes on along the minus strand of NZ_JANSIR010000095.1, from coordinate 43,574 downwards.
GCAAGTTATCTACTTTACTGATGAGAGCCACTTCAAGGGATCTCCCCCCCAACAATGGGATCCCTTTGACTACGTTTTGCTTAACAGTCGCCATCCGGGGTGGCGCAGCAGCCCAGAGTTCTCCCAAACCCTGCTTGCCGCTTTACAAAAAGAAACCTCGTTTCAGCTTCTCTACCATCGCGATGGGGTGTATTTGTTCTCTAGGATACGACAAGAACCTTAAGCCTAGCTGGAACAAGTCAAAGACAAAGATCAGAAAGCAAAATTCCCTGTAGTTCAACAATTTGTTAAGAAATCATTAGCTCAACCTAAAGAAATTCTTCATATCGATGAAGCTTAACCTAGTCTTGGCCTCTTCTTAACTTCTAGGTACTAGTTTTGGAGCGCCTATCCCAATGCGTGAAGTCAGTAACGCAGGGAATCGACAAGACAAGAGAAGGGGAGAACTCAACGTGAATAATCCGCAGGGTTCTAGGCTTCGTCATGGGGACGAGCCTCTGTGCAATCATTCGCCCAACCCCACCTTTAGCAGCATCCTAGAAGCCCGCCTGCAGCGGCGCCAAGTGTTGCAGGGGGGCATTGCCGCAGCAGTGGCCACCTTTTTTGGCCTGCCGGCGCTCAACAACGCCAGTAAGTCGGCCAAAGCGGCCAGCGGCAGTGCCTTGCTGGGTTTCAAGGCAATCCCCGTGAGCGCAGAAGACAAAGTGGTGGTGCCGGAAGGCTACACTGCCCGACCGCTGCTGGCCTGGGGTATCCCCATCACCGGCACCTACCCTGAGTTTAAGCTGGAGAACACCGGCGCCGAGCAGGGGATGCAGGTGGGCAGCCACCACGACGGTATGCACTTCTTCCCCATTGAGGGGAAGGATCCCTGGCAGGGCAGCTCCACCGAGGGCCTGTTGGTGATCAACCACGAGTACGTGGAGCCGCGCTTTATGCATGCCGCCGCCAAAGGACAACAGCTCAACGATGAGGGGTATCCGGTCAACCCCGACGGTAGCCGCGATCCCGACCAGGTGCTCAAGGAGCTGAACGCCCACGGGGTGAGCATTGTCCACATCAAGCGGGAGGCGGACGGTAACTGGACTGTGGTGCGGGATCGCCTCAACCGCCGCATCACCGGCCCCACCCTCATGGAGATCCAGGGCCCGGTACGGGGGTCTGACTTTGTCAAGACCAAGTTCAGCCCCGATGGCACGATGACGCGGGGTACTCTAAACAACTGCGCCCACGGGGTTACCCCCTGGAACACCTACCTCACCTGTGAGGAAAACTGGGCCGGCTACTTCGTTAACACCAGCAAAGGGCCGGATCAAAAGCCCAACCTGCCCCGCGAACACAAGCGCTATGGCGTGAGCACCGAGACCTCCCGCTACGGCTGGGAGCTGGCTAGCAACAAGGCCGACGAGTTCATCCGCTTCAACGCCACCCCCACCGCTGCCGATGCTACCCAGGACTACCGCAACGAGCCCAACACCTTCGGCTGGGTGGTGGAGATTGATCCCTTTGATCCCAGCAGCAGGCCTAAGAAGCGCACAGCTCTGGGCCGCTTTGCCCATGAGGGCGTGGTGTTCCAGCCGCCGGTGGAAGGACAGCCGATTGTGCTCTACATGGGGGACGATGCCCGCTTTGAGTACATCTACAAGTACGTCTCGGCCGAGCCCTACCGCAAGGAGACGGCAGGCGGCCACCTGCTGGACAACGGCACGCTGTATGTGGCCAAGTTCAACGAAGACGGCACAGGGGAGTGGATCCCGCTGGTGTTTGGGCAAAACGGCCTCACCCCCGAGAATGGCTTCACCAGCCAGGCGGATGTACTGGTGAACACCCGCACCGCGGCAGACTTCGTCGGCGCCACCAAGATGGATCGGCCCGAATGGGGAGCAGTGGATCCCAAGACTCGTATGGTCTACTTCACCCTAACCAACAACAGCAAGCGGGAACAAGACCAGGTGAATGCCGCCAACCCTCGTCCCAAAAACCAGTGGGGTCACATCATCCGCTGGAAGGAAGCCAATGGCCAGCCCCAAGCTACCCGCTTTGAGTGGGACATCTTCGTCCTGGCCGGCCCGCCAGGAGATAGCCGCACCTTATCCGGCCAAGCTCTCAGCTCGGACAACATCTTCAACTCTCCCGATGGGCTGTGGTTCGATGCCAGTCGTCGCCTCTGGATCCAAACGGATTGTAGCGAGAGCAACCTCAACAAGGGAGATTTTGCCCAGTTCGGCAACAACCAGATGCTGGCTGCCGACCCGGATACGGGAGAAATTCGTCGCTTCTTGACCGGGCCGATTGGACAGGAGATCACCGGCGTGGTTACCACTCCCGACCAGCGCACCATGTTCATCAATGTCCAGCACCCCGGCTCCACCACCAGTGCCGAAGACTTCGCTGCCGGCAAGATTGCTTCGCGCTGGCCTGACTACGACGACAACATCTATCCCCGCTCGGCGGTGGTGGTGGTTACCAAAAATGACGGCGGCGTCATTGGTACCTAGTTGGCGCCGAAGCCGTCAACTTAACCCAGCGGCAGGGATCCCTGCCGCTTTTTCCTGCAAGAGTTACTCCCCTCTCCCTGAGGGAGAAGGGCCTACTCCCACAAGTTCAAATCGGTCACCGCCCCCAGGCTGCTGCTGGAGACGAGCTTGGCGTACTTGGCCAAGGTGCCCCGTTTGTAGCGAGGCTCGGGGGGAACCCAGCGGGCGCGGCGGCGGGCCAGTTCTTCCTCGCTAACATGCAGGTGCAACAGACGAGCGGGGGCATCGATGGTAATGAGATCCCCTTCCTCCACCAGGGCAATGGGGCCGCCTACGTAGGCCTCAGGCGCCACATGGCCCACCACCATGCCGTAGGTACCACCAGAGAAGCGGCCATCGGTAATTAGCCCCACGCTATCTCCCAAGCCAGCGCCGATGATGGCCGAAGTGGGGGAGAGCATCTCCCGCATGCCAGGGCCGCCCTTGGGGCCTTCGTAGCGGATCACCACGACGTCCCCTGGTCGAATTTGGCCAGCAAGGATAGCCTGCAGACAGGACTCCTCCGAGTCAAAGACCCGCGCCGGCCCCGTGATCTTGGGAGTCTTGACGCCGCTAATCTTGGCCACTGCCCCTTCGGGAGCAAGGTTACCTTTGAGGATGGCTATGTGCCCTTGGGGGTAAAGGGGGCTGTGCCAGGGGCGAATCACCTCTTGGTCAGGGCTGGGCTCGTCCGGCACGTCCCGTAGGACTTCGGCAATCGTCTGACCAGAGATGGTGAGGCAGTCCCCGTGCAGCAAACCGTGGTTGAGCAGGATCTTCATTACTTGCGGGATCCCACCAGCCCGGTGCAGATCGGTGGCAACAAAGCGGCCCGAAGGCTTGAGGTCGCAGAGAACAGGCACGCGGGCGCGGATGGTCTCAAAGTCATCCAACGTCAGGGGCACCTCCGCGGCGTGGGCAATGGCCAAAAAGTGGAGCACGGCGTTGGTGGATCCCCCTACGGCCATGATGACGGAGATGGCGTTCTCAATGCTCTGGCGGGTGATGATGTCGCGGGGCCGAATGTTGGCTTTAATGGCCTCGGCCAAGACCTTGGCCGATTGGGCAGCGCTTTCGGCTTTTTCTTCATCCTCTGCCGCCATGGTAGAGGAATAGGGCAGGCTCATGCCCATGGCCTCAAAGGCGCTGGACATGGTGTTGGCGGTGTACATGCCGCCACAGGATCCGGCACCGGGGCAGGCGTGGCGCTCCACCGCCAGCAGCTCTTCCTCGGAGATGTGCCCGGCGCTGTACTCCCCTACCGCTTCAAAGGCGCTGACGATGGTGAGGTCGCGGCCGTTGTAGTGCCCCGGCTTGATGGTGCCGCCATAGACAAAGATGGAGGGCACGTTGAGGCGGGCCATGGCAATCATCGCCCCCGGCATGTTTTTGTCGCAGCCACCAATGGCCAAGAGACCATCCATACTCTGGCCGTTGACCACCGTCTCGATGGAATCGGCAATCACCTCCCGCGACACGAGGGAGTACTTCATGCCCTCGGTGCCCATGGAAATGCCGTCGCTGATGGTAATGGTGCCGAAGATCTGAGGCATGCAGCCGGCCTCCCGCAGGGCAGCTTCGGCTCGCTCGGCCAGGGCTTGGATGCCGATGTTGCAGGGGGTAATGGTGCTGTGGGCGTTGGCGATGCCGACGATGGGCTTGCCGAAGTCCTCATCGCGAAAGCCCACTGCTCTAAGCATGGCGCGGTTGGGGGAGCGCTGCACCCCCTGGGTGACCACTTGGCTGCGCAGCGGAAAAGGAGAGTTGGCCATCATTGGTAAGAAGAAACCGAGAAAAGTGAGCAGGGAAAAGAATGGGTAGAACTCATCCTACCGCTTTTCCCAAAGGCAACCGTAACCCTCCTGGCAAGAGGGATCCGACCAAATCTGAAGCAACTCTGTAAGTTCTCGGCACCTGCGCCGAGAATCGGCCAGCCTACCTAGTGAAGGGGATCCCAGATTCCAATTGCGTCAGCGGGACGCAGTCGTTGCCCTCCGGTTCGAGATACAGAAGCCAGGAACCTCTTGTTCCGGCGTTTCCTCTTAGGTGTCAGTGAAGCCGCGTATGGTTCTCAGCTCTCCTCCCCCCCCCGCCGCCGTGCCCAGCAGCGCCGAACGGGAGATGGCGCGGGATGTGCTCACCCTCTCCCGCCATGTCTTGCAGCAGTTTGGCAGCTTTACTGCCGAGGCCCAGGACTTCAGCGCCCTGATGAACCGCATTGCCCTGGCCGGCAAGATGATTGCCCGTCGCCTCAGCCAGGCAGGGCTGATCGAAGGAACGTTGGGGGTGACCGGCAGCGTCAATGTCCAAGGGGAAGAACAGCAACAGATGGACGACTATGCCAACCGGGCCTTCATCCGCGCCTTGGAGCAGACGGGCCTGGTGTGTCGGCTGGTGTCAGAAGAGATGAAAACGCCGGCCCGCCTGCCGGAAAACTGCTCCCTCAGCCGCTTGGCCCTGGTGATCGATCCCTTGGATGGATCTTCCAACATTGACGCCAACCTCAGCGTCGGCTCTATCTTCTCCGTTCTGCACCCCCTTGAGGATCGTCCGGAAGCAGACAACCAAGATCTCCTGCAGCCGGGCCGTCGCCAACTGGCCGCCGGCTACATCCTCTACGGCCCCAGCACCCAACTGGTCTATTCCGTCGGCAAGGGGGTACACAGTTTTACGTTGGATCCCAGCTTGGGCGAGTTCATCCTCTCCAAGAGCGATATTCGCATTCCCGAACGCGGCTCCGTCTACAGCCTTAACGAGGGCTACTTCTGCCAGTGGAGCGAAGGGATCCAGAACTATGTCCGCTACGTCCACCGCCACGATGGCTACATCTCCCGCTACAGCGGCGCTCTGGTGGCGGATTTTCACCGCATCCTTCTCCAGGGCGGGGTGTATCTCTATCCGGGCACCCAGAAAAAACCAGAGGGCAAGCTGCGGCTGATGTACGAGGCCAACCCTCTGGCGTTTTTGGCTGAGCAGGCAGGAGGCGTGGCTACCACCGGCAGCGAGGCTATCCTGGACATCGTGCCCCAATCCCTGCACCAACGGGTGCCTTTGATTATCGGCAGCCGCGAGAATGTGGAAGAAGTGTTGCGCTGCCTTCGCTGAACCCCGCCCACGCAAGCCGAGCTGACTCTATGGTGACCCTGGCTGAAAACCCCCTGCGCGTTGGCCTCAACCAAGAGCGCGTTCCGGATCCCTGTATCCTGGTACAGTTTGGCGCTTCCGGGGATCTGGCGGCCCGCAAGCTGATCCCGGCCTACTACCGGCTGTTTGTGCAGCGACGGCTGCCGCCGGAGTTTACCTTGGTGGGGGTGGCCCGGCGCGATTGGAGCCACGAGATCTATCGGGACAAGATGCGGGCGGCCCTGGAAGAATTTGCCCCCCAAGATCTGGGGCCAGAAGCCCTCTGGCAAGACTTTGCCCGCCGCCTGTTCTACTGTCGCCTTGATCTTGGCGATGCCGAGGGCTACCTGCGTCTCAAGCAATTCCTCGGCCAACTGGATGAGGAGCGGGCCACCCGCGGCAACCGGGTATTTTACCTGGCGGTGGCGCCGGACTTCTACGCCCAGGCCATCCAACAGTTGGGGGCAGCCGGGATGTTGGCTGACCCGGCCAAAACGCGGGTGGTGATTGAAAAGCCCTTTGGCCACGACCTCACCTCGGCCCAGGAGCTGAACCGCATCGTGCAGCGGATTTGCCAGGAAGAGCAGGTCTACCGCATCGACCACTACCTGGGCAAAGAGACGGTGCAAAACCTGTTGGTCTTCCGCTTTGCCAACGCCATCTTTGAGCCCCTCTGGAACCGCAACTACATTGACCATGTGCAGATTACTGTAGCGGAAACGGTGGGGGTGGAGGATCGGGCTGGCTACTACGACGCTGCCGGTGCTCTGCGGGACATGGTGCAGAACCACCTGATGCAGATCTACTGCCTCACTGCTATGGAGCCACCTGTCTCATTACGCGGCGACGGGGTACGCAACGAAAAGACCAAGGTGCTGCAGGCTACCCGCCTGGCGGATCTGCGCAATGTAGCCGCGGCAGCGGTGCGAGCCCAGTACGGCCCCGGCTGGATTGCCGGCAAGCCGGTGCCAGGCTATCGCCAAGAGCCCAATGTCAACCCCAACTCGCAAACCCCCACTTACGTGGCCCTGAAATTGGAATGCGACACTTGGCGGTGGCAGGGAGTGCCCTTTTACCTGCGCACCGGCAAACGCTTGGCCAAGAAGATCTCCGAGGTGGCCATCTACTTTAAGCAGGTGCCGCTCTCTCTTTTTCCTTCGGCAGCCCGGGAGGTGAGCCCCAACATCCTGGTGCTGCGCATCCAGCCCAACGAGGGCATCTCCCTGCGCTTTGAGGCCAAGATGCCGGGGCCAGAGATCCGCACCCGCTCGGTGGAAATGGATTTTCGCTATGGAACTGCCTTTGGGTCGAGCACCCCGGATGCCTACGAGCGCCTGCTGTTGGACTGCCTGCTGGGGGATCCCACCCTATTTACCCGCGCCGACGAGGTGGAAGCCGCCTGGCGGGTGGTGACGCCGGTGTTGTCGGCCTGGGAGGCGCCGCCTGGCCATGACAAGGGCGGCAATACCGCACCGCCGCTGTACACCTATGAGGCCGGCACCTGGGGGCCCAAGGCCGCTGAAGACTTGCTGGCCCAGTCGGGGCGGCGGTGGCGACGTCTCTAGTTTGTTTGAATCGCTGCCCTCACCCCCGCCCCCTCTCCCAAAGGGACGGCCCTCACCTCACCCCCGGCCCCTCTCCCTGAGGCCCTCACCCCCGGCCCCTCTCCCTTTGGGAGAGGGGAGTTAGAGATGGTGCTCCGCGCCGCCGGCGCAAACATGCATCTGGTTGGAACCAGCCCTGGCAGGAAGGATCCCCGGTTGCTGCAGCTAACATGGGCATGACCTGTTTTTGCGTGGGTGTCATGCCGCCACTGGTATTCCGGCTACCTGTCCGGTTTTTGCTAACCTTGCCGCTGGGCTTTGCCATGGTGTTGGGGGTAGGGAGAGGGGATCCCGCTCAAGCCCAAGTGTTGCTGCACCTTCCCCTGCCCAATGGGGAGTTGATGCGGGCCCAGGCCCTGCAACTGGCCACTGACTCGCTGCGGCTGGCTCAGTTTGGCCAGACAGAAGAGGCGCTGCGCCGCTTGCAACTGGCGGTGGCCATGGTGCCCAACTCTTCTGAGCTGCTCTATGCTTTGGGCAACGTCCACCTGGAGCGGGGAGACTACGCCCAGGCGGTGCAAGCGCTGCAGAAGGCCCGCGCCCTGGCTCCTGACGACGCCGATATTCTCTACTCGCTGGGAGCGGCTTACTTGCGGCAGGGCAGCTACTTTGCCGCCGCCGAGGCTTTGGAACGGGCTGTGGCCCTGCAACCGGATAACCCCAACGCCCGCTTCCAACTGGGCAATGCTTACCTAATGCTGGATCAATGGGATCCCGCCCGGCAGGAATATGAGAAGACTCTGGAGTTGGATCCCGCCTACTGGCCGGCTATGAACAACATCGGCTTGGTGGACTACGAGCAGGGGGATCTGGAGGCTGCCATCAAGCGCTGGGAACGCACGATAGAGATGAACGACTCTGTGGCAGAGCCCTACTTGGCCTTGGCGACCGCTCTCTACATTCGGGGAGAACCCGGACGAGCCGAGGAGCTGGGGGCCAAGGCTGTGCGCCTGGATCCCAGCTATGCCCGGCTAGAAGTGCTGCGGGAGAACCTGTGGCGGGAGAAGCTGCTGCGGGATGTGCAAGTTCTCCTGCGCAGCCGCCCCGTTGCCGAGGCTCTGCAGCAAGCTGCCGTCGAGCAGTTCAACCGGCAGATGGGGCTCTCAGAAGAGTAGGCTCAGGGGCCGCCCAAGGCAGCTTGGGCCGGGGATCCCGCGCCCATCCGTTCCTGCAGCCTCTCAACCTTGGCCCGGATCCGCTCGGCAATGCCGACGCTGTTCAAGCCCAGATCCGCCAAGGACTCCTCAGGAGTGGCGTGCTCCACCCACACATCCGGCACCCCCAGGCGCAACAAAGGCACCCGGATATCGGCATCCAGAAGGGCTTCCCCCACTGCCGAGCCAAACCCGCCCATGAGGCAGCCCTCTTCTACTGTCACCACCAGGCGGCTCTGTTGGGCCAGGGGCAGGATCAGCTCGGTATCCAGAGGCTTGGCGAAGCGGGCGTTGACCACAGTGGTGGAGATACCGTGTTCCTTCAAAATCTCCGCCGCCTGCAAACTGGGATGCACCATCGACCCATAGGCCAGGATCAGCACCTCGCCGCCGCTGCGCAG
>NZ_JANSIR010000095.1:17806-34608 GCF_047462155.1 Synechococcus sp. OH2 | reverse complement strand
TGGCAATGGGGCCTTGGGTGTACTGGATCCCGGTCACCACCATGCGCTGCAGCTCCGCTTCGTCTTTGGGGGCCATCAGCACCATTTCGGGGATGCAGCGCAGATAGGCAATGTCGTACATGCCCTGGTGGGTTGGGCCGTCAGCTCCCACCACCCCCGCTCGATCCAAGCAGAAAAAGACCGGCAACTTTTGGATGCAGACATCGTGGATGATCTGGTCGTAGGCCCGCTGCAGGAAGGTGGAGTAAATGGCCACCACCGGCCGCATCCCCTCGCAGGCCATACCGGCAGCCAATGTAACAGCGTGCTGCTCGGCAATCCCCACATCTATAAACTGATCCGGCAGCTTTTCCTTGAGTTTGTCTAGGCCGGTGCCAGTGTCCATGGCCGCCGTAATGCCGATGATACGGGGATCCCGCTCCGCCAGCTTGCAAAGGGCATGGCCAAAGACCTTGCTGTAGCTGGGGGGCTTGGGCTTGCTGGGCGGGTAGGGCTTGCCGGTGGCCAGGTCAAAGCGGGATTGGGCATGATACCCCACCTGCTCCGCTTCCGCTGGCGGGTAGCCTTTGCCTTTCACCGTGGCCACATGCACCAGCACCGGCCCAGAGATGCCGTGGGCCAACTCAAAGGCATCCAACAATTCTGCCAGGTTGTGACCGTCCACCGGCCCCACATAGGTGAAGCCCAGCTCCTCGAAGATAATGCCGGCCTTATTGTTCTGCACGGCGGTAACCAGCTTCACCGTTTCCTTCATGCGGTCAATTTCCGGGCTGAGGCTGGAGCCAACCAGAGGCAGATTCTTGAGTTGCTCCTCCAGGCTGTCGGTCAAAAACTGCACCGGCGGGCTGAGGCGTAGGCGGTTTAGATAGCGCGGGAGCGCCCCCACGTTGGGGGAGATGGACATGCCGTTGTCGTTGAGGATCACCATCAAGTTGGTCTTGGGCAGGTGGCCGGCGTGGTTGATGGCTTCATAGGCCATGCCCCCTGTCAGGGCGCCATCGCCGATAATGGCCACCACCTTGAAGTTTTCTCCCCGCCGGTCGCGGGCAATGGCCATGCCCAGGGCTGCCGAGATGCTAGTAGAGGCGTGGCCGGCCCCGAAGTGGTCGAAGCGGCTCTCGCTGCGCTTGAGGTAGCCAGAGATCCCCCCCTTCTGGCGGATGGTGTGGAAGTTGTGGTAGCGGCCAGTAAGCATCTTGTGGGCATAGGCCTGGTGCCCCACATCCCAGATCACCTTGTCGCGATCTAGGTCCAGGGTTTTGTAGAGCGCCAAGGTTAGCTCCACTACCCCCAATCCCGGCCCCAGGTGACAGCCGACTGGGGAGTTGGCAGCCGTTTGCAAGTGCTTTTCGCGGATCTGCCGGGCTAAGCTGCGCAACTGGCTGAGACTGAGGTTGCGGAGCTGGTTGGGGTGAGTGATTTCACTCAGGTGCATAGAAGACGAGTCCTTTCGGTGCACTCCCACTCTAAATCATCCTTTTCCCAAAGTGGCCGGTTGCCCCAGCCACCTCCTCAGGTGGCCGACAGCGGCCAGGGATCCCTTGGTAGGGTTAGCATCGGACAAAGGCCCAGCTTCTCGAGGTGGCCTTGAATTGGCTTGTTGTTGCCTATGAGGATTGCCGATAACATCACTCAGCTCGTTGGCCACACGCCGCTGGTGCGGCTGAATCGGATCCCGCAAGCGGAAGGATGCCGGGCGGAGATCGTGGTGAAACTGGAGAGCTTTAACCCGGCGGCATCGGTAAAAGACCGCATTGCCGTCAGCATGATCGAGGCAGCGGAGCAAGCCGGCTTGATCACTCCTGGCAAGACCATCTTGGTGGAGCCCACCTCCGGCAACACCGGCATCGGCCTAGCTATGGCGGCAGCAGCCAAGGGCTATCGGCTAATCATCACCATGCCCGAGAGCATGAGCCTGGAGCGGCGGCTGCTGTTGAAAGCCTACGGAGCAGAGGTACATCTGGCCAGCAGCGCCGGCGGCATGGGGGAGGCTATCTGGAAGGCGGAAGAGATTGTGCGCCGCCCCCCCAACGCCTACATGCTGGGCCAATTTACCAATCCCGCCAATCCCCAGATCCACGCCCGCACCACCGGGCCCGAGATTTGGGAGGACACCGATGGTCAAGTGGATATCCTGGTGGCGGGGGTGGGCACCGGCGGCACCATCACAGGGGCGGGCGGGTTTCTCAAAAGCAAAAAACCCTCGATTCGGCTGGTGGCCGTCGAGCCCAAGGCAAGTGCTGTTCTAAGTGGGGGGCGGCCCGGCTTCCATCGCATCGAGGGCATTGGGGCAGGGTTTGTGCCCGATGTGTTGCGGCGCGACTTGCTGGATGAGGTGATTGCAGTAGACGACGAAGAGAGCATGGTCTACAGCCGCCGCTTGGCCAAAGAAGAAGGGATCCTCTCCGGCATTTCTACAGGCGCGGCCCTGGCCGCAGCTATCCAAGTGGGGCGGCGACCGGAAAACGCCGGCAAGCTGATTGTGATGATCCAGCCCAGCTTTGGCGAGCGCTACCTCAGCACCCCCCTCTTCCGCGACCTGGAGCGGGAGGAAGCCGATGCCGGGATCCTGAAGGCCAACCCAACCTAAGCCAGGAATTCCCCCAGGGAGAGCTCCTCCAGTCATTTCCCCAACATCCGAAATCCATCCGACGCTCAAAATTCGCCAGCCAGGGCTGCCACACAGCGCTCGCACAGCTCTGGGTGTTCGGCAAACTCCCCCACGCGGGTGGAATAGTTCCAGCAGCGCACGCATTTTTTCCCGTCCGCCGGCTGAACGACAACCTGCAGGTCTTCCTCTGCAGGGTCAGCCTTGACCAGCTCGACTTGGGAAGTGATGAACAAGTAGCGCAGCTCTGCCGCCCGCTCTTCCAAGAGGGAGTACAGATGGGGATCCGTCACCTTCAAGATCAGTTTGGCCTCGGTGGAAGCGCCGATGAGCTTGTCGGTGCGGGCTTGCTCTAGGGCTTTGTTCACCTCCTGCCGCACCGCCCGCAGCTTTTCCCAGGTGGCCGCCAACTGGGGATCCCGCCACTGCTCTGGCAGCTGCATCCAGCCCCCTTCAAACACCGAGCGGGTAGGCTTGGGGTAGGGAAGGTAGCTCCAGATCTCTTCTGCGAGGTGGGAAAGCACGGGGGCGATGGCCTTGGCCAAGTTCTCCAGCAACAGCGACAGCACCGTCTGACATTGCCGCCGCCGCCGGCTGCGGGCATGGCTGATGTAGAGGCGATCCTTGCCAATATCCAAGTAGAAGTTGGAGAGATCCACCACGCAGAAGTTCTGAACCGCCTGGAAAAAGCGGTAGAACTGGTAGCTTTCAAAAGATTCAGTGATTTCCTCTCCCACCTCCTTTAGGCGGTGCAAGATGTAGCGATCCAACTCCGTCAACGCTTCAAAAGGAACGGCATCCTGAGCTGGGTTGAAATCATAAAGGTTGCTCAGCAGAAAGCGGGCCGTGTTGCGGATCTTGCGGTATACATCCGCCATCTGCCCAAGGATGGTCTTGCCTATCGGCACATCCCCAGAGTAGTCCACACTGGAGACCCACAGCCGCAGCACATCGGCGCCATAGGCGGGATCCGTCTGGGGGTTGCTGCCGCCGTTGATGAGCACCAGGGGATCGATAACGTTGCCCAGGGATTTGCTCATTTTTTGGCCCTTTTCGTCCAGCACAAAGCCGTGGGTGAGCACTGCTTTGTAGGGGGCACAGCCATTGACGGCCACGGAAGTCAGCAAGCTGGACTGGAACCAGCCCCGGTGCTGGTCGGAACCTTCCAGGTAGAGATCCACCGGGTAGCCCAGCCCCTGGGCCTTGGCCACCGCCGCCCAGGAGGAGCCGGAGTCAAACCAGACATCCATGGTGTCTGTGCCCTTGCGGTAGGTGCGGCCATTGCGGCGGTACTGCTCCGGCAACAGCTCTTCCACCGGACGCTTCCACCAGGCGTCGGATCCCTCCTGGGCAAAGATGGCTTTGATGTGCTCGAGGGTCTCGGCCGTGAGCAGAACCTCGCCCGTCTCTTCGTCGTAGAAAACAGGGATGGGCACACCCCAGGCCCGCTGGCGGGAGATACACCAGTCGGAGCGCTCTTTGACCATGGCGGTGATGCGGTTTTCCCCTTCCGGCGGGATCCAGTTCACGGTTTTGATGGCCTGCAGGGCCAGCTCTCGGAAGCCGGCTACAGACGCAAACCACTGCTCCGTGGCCCGGAAGATGGTCGGCTCCTTGGTGCGCCAGTCGTAGGGATATTTGTGGTTGTAGGGTTCTTCCTTGAGCAGGGCGCCGGCAGCCTGCAAGGCTTTGATCACGGCCAGGTTGCCGCTGGTCTCCGGCTTTTTGGAGAGCACATCCAGCCCGACAAACTGGGATCCGGCCTCGGCGGTGAATCTCCCCTGCTCGTCCACAGGGCTGAGGATGGGCAGGCCGTACTTTTGGCCGGTTTTGAAGTCGTCTTCCCCGTGGCCTGGCGCCGTGTGGACAATGCCGGTGCCGGACTCGGTGGTGACGTAGTCCCCCAAAACACAGAGACTGGCACGGTCAAAGAGGGGGTGGCGTCCCTGGCAGTATTCTAAGGCGGATCCCGGCAGCGTGGCCTTGACCTCTAAGGGGGTCTCCAGAACTTTCTCCAGCCGCTGCCGCAGATCGGCAGCAATCAACAGCAGGCCGAAGCGGGGAGACTCCACCACCGCATAGGTGAGCTTGGGGTTGAAACAGAGGGCCAGGTTGGCCGGGATCGTCCACGGGGTAGTGGTCCAGATGGCCACCCGCAAGCCCGGCAGAAAAGGCTCCAAAATCGGCTGCGCCGCTGGGCTGAGGCTCTGCAGAGGAAAAGCCACGTAGATGCTGGGGGAGACGTGGTTGTCGGGATATTCCAGCTCTGCTTCCGCCAGGGCCGTCTGCGAGCTGGGACTCCAGTGGACAGGCTTGAGGCCGCGGTAGATGTAGCCTTTGAGGGCCATCTGACCAAACACCTCGATCTGGGCCGCCTCGTACTCCGGCGAGAGGGTCAGGTAGGGCCGATCCCAATCCCCCCATACCCCCAGCCGCTGAAAGCTGGCCCGCTGCACGTTGACGTAGTGCAGGGCGTACTCTCTGGCCTTTTGCCGCAGTTGCAGGGGGGTAAGGCTTTCCCGCTCCTGGGGGGAGAGGCTTTGCAGTACCTTTAGCTCAATGGGCAGGCCGTGGCAATCCCAGCCGGGCACATAGCGCACCTTGCGCCCCCGCAGAATGTGGTACTTGTTCACAATGTCTTTGAGAATCTTGTTGAGGGTGGTGCCCATGTGGATGTCGCCATTGGCATAGGGCGGCCCATCGTGCAACACAAAGGGATCCCCGGGATTGGTTTCCGACAGACGCTGATAGATCTGTTCTTCCTGCCAAAAGGCTTGGATGGCGGGCTCCCTCTTGGCGGCCTCCGCCCGCATGGGAAACTGAGTTTGCGGCAGGTTGAGGGTACTTTTGTAGTCCACGGCAATTTGAGCAGGCTAAAGGGCGTCCTTCTATCCTACGCTGTTGCTCTCTCCTCAGCGCTGCCTCCTGACTTCCCCCTTGTTGGAGCCCTCTTGGGGAGAAGGGATCCGGCCCGCCACCTTGGTAAAGATTTGTGCTAGCCTCAGGATGTCGTTGAGTAAGGGAGGTTCCTGCGGATGCCAGACAGTAGTAGTTGTAAGGGTCGTCAAGTTGGGTTCAGCCGGCTGTGCGCCGGGGCTGTTCTCTAACGGCCTGAACTCAGATCCTTAGCTTGCTGAGGAGTCTTCGCGTTCTGGCTCGCTTGGAGTTCCTCCCGGCAGTCAGGTTCCAGTTGAAGGCCCGCTAGACCGCTCTCTCCTGGACCGCCTGTTTCTCCTCCTTGGTGGTGGGTGAGAGCGGATAGTTTTTTGAGGAGTTTCTGCTCCAGTAAGCCCAACTCTTTGTTAGGTTGCTTCAAGAACATTCCTCCCTGGCTCATCACTGTACCTGCAAGGTCAGTCTTGGAACCCAGCCACCCCTACAAGGGCTATACACAACGGCGTTGCCGGAATCTGGCGCCTTCCGTATCTGCTTGTGGGGGACGACCGGATCCCGTTGAAGCGTTGGCAGAGCGCGGCGTAAGCCATGCAGCCTGTCCTGTCAGCAGGAGGGTCGGGAGTAGGTCACGGTTGGACGGCAAGGCGCCGGCTCTCGACAACAAGGCCACTTTGGTTAACCAGCATCACCGAGATCCACTGAGCGCCCGGTTCTGGGGGGGCATCTGCCTGCAGAAAGAGCCCGCCTGCCTGCAGAGGTTCAAGGGCAAACGAAGTGAGATCCAAGTAGCCGCCTGCAGCGACGGGTTGCTCATCGACCGCGCCCAACAGCAAGGACTGGGTGAGGGGTTCTGCCACAATGGCCTGCAGGGAGTAGGTGGATCCCGGCTTGACCGCCTCGGGCAACTTGAAAGTAACAGTGGGAGGTGCCGAGCCGGAGATGAGGGTGCTAGACTCCCGCAGGACTTCTTGGTCTACGAGCAGCAGTTGTCCTGGATTGGCTGCATCCGGGCGGTAGCGGTTGCGCACCAGGGCGGCAGCCTTGACCTGAAACTCCCCCCGCGCTGAAGCTTGGGATCCCTGCACTTGGCTGGCGATCTCGGCCACGATCTCGGGGCCCACCTGCCGCCAAGAGACAATTTCCGCCGAGTAGGTCAACTGGGGATGGGCCTCCCATAGCTTGCCAATGGCCTCTTCCACCCCCTGCCGATCCAGGCCGTCCCGGTGGCGGAAGTTGGGGCTGTAGCCAGCCACCACCCCTGGCAAGTCGCGGCGGTTGGCAGCGTCTATCTGCTTTTGCAGCCACTCTACGAGCGAGGCTGGCGGCGGGCTAGAGACTTGCCGTTGGATCCCGCTTTCTAGGCGGACGGGGGCAGCTTGGGCCGGCAGCTTGGCAGGGAGAGGGATCCCCCCGCTCAGAGCCAAAACTAGGGGCCAAAGCCAAGAGGTGGATCGAGAGCTCAAACTGGGGGCCTCCAGCGGGCAAATCTGCCCTTAGTTTAGCTTGCTGAGGATTGAGGTTTAGCGTTGCCTAACGCGATTGGGCCTGGGTTTATCCTGGGAGCTGGGTTTTCTGCGAGGTGTGCATGGCATCCCACCACTCTCCTGCTTTCCTGGCTTTGGTCAACGAGGCCAAAAGCCGCATCCAAGAGCTCACCGTTGAACAGGTGAGGCAAAAACAACTGCAAGGGGATCCCTTCTACCTAGTCGACGTGCGGGAAGAGTCGGAGTGGCAGGCCGGCCACATTGTCGGCGCCATTCACTTAAGCAAAGGCATCATCGAGCGGGATATCGAGAAGGTGATTCCAGATAAAGAAGCCGAGATTGTCCTCTACTGTGGTGGCGGCTTTCGCTCGGCGCTAGCAGCCGACAACCTGCAGAAAATGGGCTACCGCCGCGTGATCTCCATGGACGGCGGCATCCGCGCTTGGCGAGAGGCTGGCTTTCCGGAATCCCAGCCCTCACCCCCGACCCCTCTCCCGGAGCGACGACCGTCACCCCCAACCCCTCTCCCGGAGGGAGAGGGGAGTTAGAGCGGTGCGTTCGCGACGGCGTTCAATAACGAGGTAGCCAGCCGTTTCGGTGCCAGTTGGGAAAAGCAGTGCACCAGGTCGCCGAAAAACACGGCGCGGAAGCCCTTGGCTCCTACTTTGGAGTTGAGCAGCGGCCCCAGTAGCCGCTTCCTCTATGTTCCGTCTGCTTTCCCAAAGAGAACTATATTGGTCTCTAAGGCCATCGGCCCAGATCTCCCTCTTGTCCTTGCCATGCTCCAAACCCTGCCCCGTTCAGAGATTGCCGCCCGTTTGCAGCAGTTGCGCCAGCTTTTGCAGGAACACAATCTGGATGGGTTTTGGGTGCCCTCGGCTGATGAGCACCTCAATGAGTATTTGCTGGAATACCGCAAGCGACGGCAGTGGATTACAGGCTTTACCGGCTCGGTGGGGGATGCTCTGATTAGCCGGGACAGGGCCTGGCTGTGGGTGGATCCCCGCTACCACGAGCAGGCGGAGCGGGAAGTGGATCCCAACCTGTTTACCGTCATCAAAGGCGGCCTGCCGGAGCAGCCCAGCCTGATGGAGATTGTGGAAGAGCTGGGATCCGGCTTTCGCCTAGGAGTGGATCCCTTCACAGTATCAGTGGCTACCTACCGCCAGTTGCAGACCCACGCCCAAGCCGGAGGAGTGCTGCTGCTGCCGGTTAGCGAAAACCCGCTGGACAAGCTGGCCAAGGAAGCTAGCCAAGCCCTTTTGCAGCAACCCATCTACCCTGTCCCTGCCCAGCTCTGCGGGGCTACTGCCAGCGACAAGCTGGCCCAGGTGCGCCAGGAGATGCGCCGCAAGCGGGTGGGATTGTTGCCCCTAACCAAGTTGGACCAGGTAGCTTGGCTGTTTAACCTGCGCGGCTCTGACATCCCCTACAACCCAGTGTTCCGCGCCTACGCGCTGGTCGCCCTGGAGAGGGTTGCCCTGTTTACTGACCTGGAGCGCCTCACGCCCTCGGCTCGGCAAATGCTGGTGGAAGCCGAGGTCGAGCTCTGGCCTTACGAGGCCTACCCGGAACAGCTGCCCCAGTGGGCCAAGGGCTACGGGCCGGTGGGATTGGATCCCAAGCAGACCACTCAGGGCACGCAAGAGCTGCTGCAAGGGATCCCCTGTCGCGAGCTGGATCACCCTGTGGAGGCCCTCAAGGCGGTGAAAAACCCCACTGAGCTGGAGCAGATGCGGCTAGCTAACCGCAAGGCCAGCCGGGCCAAGATCCGCACCCTGGCTTGGATTGAGCGGCAAATTCAAGCGGGGATCCCCATCAGCGAAGCCGATGTGGCGGCCACCATGGCAGCCCACTACCGCGAGGAAGGGGATTGGGTGGGCCTGAGCTTTAACACCATTGCCGGGGCTGGCGCCAACAGCTCCATTGTCCACTACGGCACCCCGGATCCCCAGAAGTTCCTGCAGCCAGGCGAGTTGTTTTTGTTGGATTCGGGATCCCACTACCTGGGGGGCACTACCG
This sequence comes from Synechococcus sp. OH2, assembly GCF_047462155.1. Lineage (NCBI taxonomy): Bacteria > Bacillati > Cyanobacteriota > Cyanophyceae > Synechococcales > Synechococcaceae > Synechococcus > Synechococcus sp. OH2. Next base: position 25,599 of record NZ_JANSIR010000095.1, on the reverse strand, counting down.
ACGCTACCCGCACCCTCTGGATTGGCTCGGAACCGGCGGATCCCTTGTGCCAGCGGCGCTACACCGAGGTGCTGAAAGCCCACATCCAGTGCGCCCGCCAGATCTTCCCCCCGGATACCTACGGGGTCTCCTTGGATGGCATTGCCCGCTCCAGCCTCTGGCAGGCAGGGCTGGACTATGGCCACGGCACCGGCCACGGCGTTGGCGCCTTCTTGAACGTCCACGAGGGGCCCAATGGGATCCACCGCCGCGCCACCACCCCCTTCAAGGTAGGTATGATCACCAGCATCGAGCCGGGCTACTACCAGCCGGGCTGGGGTGGAATTCGCTTGGAAAACCTCTATGAAGTGGTTGCCCTTCCAGAGCCGGAGGGCTGGATGGGCTTTCGCTCCCTAACTTGGATCCCCTTTGATAGGCGCTTGATTGACTGGGATCTGCTAGGCAAGGCGCAACGGGCCTGGCTTGATGAGTATCACCGCCAGGTTTACGCCCTGCACCAGGCCAGCCTGCCAGAAGAGGATGCCGCCTGGCTAGCGTGGGCCTGCGGCCTCGCTGAGTAAGACTGCCTCTGGTCAGCCCCTTCCAAGTCTGCTTAGAGCCCCAGAACCCCGACCGCCAGCAGCACCTCCAGCGACAAGAGATCCCGCCATGAACCCGACAACCCAACATCGGCTCATCCTCAAAATTGTGGCCGGCTCCGCTTGGGCCGATGGGCACCTAGAACCGCAGGAATTGGCCTATCTGGGATCCCTGCTGCGCCGCTATGATTTGGAGCACGATACCGAGCTGCGAGAGCTGATCCAAGAGCCCATCCCGATGGCGCAAACGGAGCGCTGGATGGCCGATTATCTGGCCCAGGCCACCGAAACCGAGCGCCTGCAACTTTTGGGGGCAATCGGCAACCTGATGATGGCCGACAATACCGTTTCCTCCGAAGAGCACAACCTTTTGGATGACTACTACACCCTCATGGCAGAGATCCCACCTCGCCCAGAATCGGCACCCAATCTGGTGAAGGGCGTGGGGCAATTTTTCCGGCGCGTGGTCAAAGCGGTGAGGGAAGGGATTTCTTAATCAATTCTTAGCCGAAAAATAGGGTTCCCTTAACCTGTATGAATTGTAATTTGCTTCTGGAATAGGCATAAGCATGGAAAAAGCTAAAGATTTGCCTTGGATTCTCTAGAACGACTAGGTTTCATGGACAAATAGAAGAGGCTGTGCTAGACCGAAGTTGTCGGTCGGGGCGGGGCTATGGCTGAGCGTTATAGACAAGTAGAGCGGGTCGGATTCGGCTCGCGGCTGGCCAGTTCTTTTGTATCGGTGTTTGTTGGATTGATTTTATTTTTGGGATCGTTCTGGCTTTTGTTTTGGAATGAGGGGCGGGTCAACCTTGCCCAAGTGGCAACTGGGGCCATTGAAATCAGTCCATTGGGCTCGCCCTCTGCACCTCTTGGAAGATTAGTATCGCTCACAGGCCCAATGACCAGTAACGAGCTTTTGGGTGATCATCTCTTCCTGCGGCCGGGGCCCTATATTGCCGTCAGCCGCAAGGCAGAAATGTATGCTTGGGAAGAGGAGAAAGAAACTCGCACTCAAGAGGAGTTTGGTGGATCGGAAGTCAGAGAGACAATCTATACTTACACCAAAGTCTGGACAGAAAACCCTGAAGATTCAAGCCGGTTTTATCGCAGCAGTGAGCACGTCAACCCACCGATGCCTTTTTCCAGCCAACTCTTTCGAGTCAGCCAGGCTCAAATTGGGAATTACCGAATTGGGATGCAAGATTTGCAGATCGAAACTCCCTCCGCTGTTCCTCTGGATCCCCAAACATTGATCCCGGGGATCCAAGCTAGAGTGGAAGGCTCTTATGTTTTCAAGGGGCGGGGAACCCTGGCCAATCCACAAATCGGCGATATGAGAACTTCGTACACTGCCTTGTACAGCGGAACTCAGGCAACCGTCTTTGGGCGTTTGGCCAGCCCCAATAGCCTAGAGAGCTATCTGGGGCCGCGCAACGTTCGATTTTATCGGCTATTTGCAAGCGATCGATTTGCAGCCATTGAGCGGCTTGCTGCAGAACACACTGCCCTGACTTGGATCCTGCGCTTTGTGGGATTCTTGATGATGTGGATCGGGGCCGACTCTTTCTTTACCCCCCTTCATACAATGCTTAGCATCTTTCCTTTTCTAAGTGGCCTTGGGCGATTCATGACGAGAGTGGTCACCTTTTTCATAGCCTTGGTTTTAACAGGGACGACTATTCTGGTCTCGTCTATAGTGTATAATCCGTTGGTGCTGCTCCTCTGTTTGGCTGTGGCGGGAGTTTTCATCCTTAACGTGCTGGGGCGACGTCCCAGACGGCAAGTGTCAGGTTTTTAAGAGTTCCTCTACCAGCACAGCAAAGAGCTTACAGCGCTGCTGCATCCATTCCAATATGGCTACCCTGTATTTATCGTTGGCCCATGAGTTTGTACAGTTGCTCTCCGACGATCTGGATGCCGCTGAGGATGCGCTCTTCCGGTTGGTAGCTGAAGGCGAGGCGCAAGGCGTGATCCCCTTGGCCATCGGCAAAGCAGTGGGTACCCGGCAAGAAAGTTACCCCTAGCGCCCGGGTGGCCTGCAGCAAGGCGTCGGCACTCAGGGGAGGGGGCAGCTCGCACCAGATAAAGAATCCACCCCCAGGGGCCTCCACCTTAACTTCAGGGGGAAAACATTGAGCGATGGCCTCCAACATCAGGTGGCACTTTTCTCGGTAACGGCGGATCAAAAGCTGAATGTGGCTCTCTAGGCGGCCTTCCCCGCAGTAGCGGGCCACCACCCGGCCCAAAAAAGGTCCCAGGGATCCCTCGCTACGAAACATCTCCAAGCGGCGGATGATCTCGGGATGGCCACAGGCCCAGCCCACCCGCACCCCCGGCACCACAATCTTGGAAAAGGTGCCCACGTGCAGAACCCAGCCCTCTTCATCCAGCGCGGCCAAACTGGGCAAGGGATCCCCGACAAAGCGTAGGTCGTAGTAGGCCTCGTCCTCCACCACCACCACGCCGTATTCAGCCGCCAATTGCACCAGCTTCTGCCGCCGCGGCCAAGAGAGGGTGCAGCCTCTGGGATTGTGAAAGGTGGGAATGGTGTAGATAAAGCGGGGCCGGATCCCTTGGCGGGCTAGCTCGCGCAACACCTCTTCCAGGCAATCCACCACCATGCCCTCCCCATCCACGGGGATCGAGATCAGACGCGCCCCTGCCGCCGCAAAACGGCTGACCGCGCCCATGAAGGTGGGCCCCTCCACGATCACCATATCCCCCGGCTCCACAAAGACCTGGGGTAAGAGGCCAAGGATTTGCCCAGAGCCATAGCCGATCAAGAGGTTTTCCGGCTGCGCCTCCACCCCTCTGGCCCGCATCAACTGCTGCACCACCTCGATCAGCCCGCAAAATTGCCGACCTGCTGGAGTTAGAGCGGGCTCGTGAGGCCGTTTTCCAGCGTATGGGCCTCTGGTCCGACCCGGAGGAGGTACCGGAGACGTTGTGGGCAGAAGAAGTGAAGATGTCTCTGCCTGAATTCCGGCGGCGCTTGCATCGGGGGCGACGGGCCAAAGAAAAGATGGTGCAGTCCAATCTGCGGCTGGTGGTCTCTATTGCCAAGAAATACATGAACCGGGGCCTGTCGTTCCAGGATCTCATCCAAGAGGGATCCCTGGGTCTGATCCGGGCAGCGGAAAAGTTTGACCACGAGAAGGGCTACAAGTTTTCCACCTATGCCACTTGGTGGATTCGCCAGGCCATCACCCGTGCCATTGCCGACCAATCGCGCACCATTCGCCTGCCGGTCCACCTCTACGAGACCATCTCCCGCATCAAGAAGGTCACCAAGCAGCTTTCTCAGGAGCTGGGCCGCAGGCCGACCGAAGAGGAGATCGCCACCCGCATGGAGATTACCATCGAGAAGTTGCGCTTCATCGCCAAGTCGGCTCAGCTTCCCATCTCTCTGGAGACTCCCATCGGTAAGGAAGAGGATTCGCGGCTGGGGGACTTCATCGAGTCGGAAGGGGAAACCCCCGAGGAGCGAGTGGCCAAGGTTTTGCTCCGAGAGGATCTGGAAAGCGTGCTGGAAACTCTCACCCCCCGCGAGCGGGATGTGTTGAAGCTGCGCTACGGCCTAGACGATGGCCGTATGAAAACTCTGGAGGAGATCGGCCAGATCTTCAACGTGACCCGCGAGCGGATCCGGCAGATCGAGGCCAAGGCGCTCCGCAAGCTGCGCCACCCCAATCGCAACAGCGTGTTGAAAGAGTACATCCGCTAGGATCCGGTCTTAGGATGGACTCAGTTGCCGCCGCCAACCGACGTATGGAGCCTCTTCAGTATGAACCCCCATGAGACGCCGGATCCCAACTCCTCTGCAAAGGCTGACGGGGAGGGCAGGGATCTGCCTCCAGCCAGGGTGGAGTACCACGTGGAGGAGTTTAAGATCAGCGGGGACGAGCTGTTGGCCAAAATTCGCGAGTTGATCGAAGAGGCCAATGTTCGCCGCATCCTGATCAAAAATGCCGAAGGGCAGACGCTGATCGAGATCCCTCTGGGCGTAGGAGTGGCCGCAGGGGTGTTGGGGGCGGCTTTGTTTCCGGTGTTGGCGGCTGTGGGAGCAATCGGTGCCCTGGTGGCCAAGCTGACCATTGGGGTGGAGCGAACCATTCGCAATGATTCCTAGCCCGCCAAGATTGTTCTAGCGGCTGACACCCGCCTAGAGGCCAAGCCGGTGAGGCGCTTGTGGGCAGCTTTGACTTTCTACACCGCCCTGCCTTTGGGGAGGTTGGGTAGGCTACAGTTCGAGGGCATTGCTGCCTGGTTGCCGGCAGTGGGCTTGCTGTTGGGTGGGATCCTCACCCTAGCGGCGCTTCTGCTGCAGATTTTCCCGCCGCCGGTGCGAGCAGCTTTGCTCGTGGCTCTGTGGGTGCTGTTAACCGGCGGGCTGCACCTGGATGGGGTGGCTGACACTGCCGATGGGCTGGCGGTCAACGTCCCCAAGAGCTTTGCCGACACGGAACGGCCAGCCGTCAACGGGCTATCCCGCCGCCTGCAGGTGATGAGGGACAGCCACACCGGGGCCTACGGGGTGCTCGCCTTGGTGCTGGTGTTGCTGCTAAAATTTGCCGCCCTGAGCAGCCTGCAGGTCTGGCCTCTCTTGTTGCTGGTGCCGGCTTGGGGACGCTGGGGCCAGTTGCTCGCTATCGCCCTATACCCCTATCTGCGCGACCAGGGATCCGCCCGCTTCCTCAAAGACTCCACCTCTCTGCCGGGATCCCTGTGGCCGGGCACGCTGCTGTTGCTGGCCATCACCGGGGGGGTGGGCTGGGCCGGGCTCCTGGCTTGGCGGCCTTTGCTGCTCTGGACCCTGGGCTCTGCTCTGGGAGCCCTGGCCGTGGGCCATTGGCTCTACCGCCAATTGGGAGGGCACACGGGGGATACTTACGGGGCTACGGTGGAGTGGTCGGAGGCGATAGCCCTGCTGTGGGGATCCCTGATCGGCCCATCCTAAGCCCCCTCTCTTTTTGGGAGAGGGGCGCGAGGGCCTCTAGACCAGGCCAACTTGTTCGGCTAAGCCCAACTGCTGACGGGCCGTTTGGCAGTCTTGCTGAATTTGCTGAACCAAATCCGCCACCGCGGGAAATTTCCGCTCTGTCCGGATAAAGCCCTGCAGCGCCACCTGCACCTCTTGACCGTAGAGATCACCTGTCCAATCCAACAGATGCACCTCGACGGTGTGCTGTGAACCGGCAAACGTGGGCCGATGGCCAATGTTCATCACCCCAGGCAGGGCTGCTGCCTCAGCAGGCACATTCACCCAAACGCTGTACACCCCGTCGCGGGGCAAAAACTTCTCCGGCGGCAGGCGCAGATTGGCGGTGGGAAAACCCAGCTCTCGGCCCCGCCGATCCCCTGGCACCACCTCTCCGATTAGCCGGTAGGGACGGCCCAAGAGCTCTGTTGCCGCTGCCACCTCCCCCGTGGCCAGGGCGGCACGAATGCGAGAGCTGCTCACCCGCTCCCCCCTTAGTTGCGCCTCTGGGATCACCTCCACCGGAATGCAGCGTTCCGATCCCCAGGCTTGGAGGGTTTGGGCGTTGCCGGCACGGCGGTGGCCAAAGCAAAAGTCCCAGCCGATGCTGAGATGGCGAACACGCAGACCCCGTTCCAGTACCGTCTGGATGAACTCCTGGGGGGGCTGGCGGGCAAAGGCGGGGGTGAAGGGGAGTAACACCACCTGCTCAAAGCCCATCTGGGCCAACAGAGCCAGCTTCTCCGCAGGCGGCGTGAGCAGCAGGTGCTTTCGGCCCGTCAACACCTCTTGGGGGTGAGGATGAAAGGTGAGAACTGTGCGCACCCCCTGCAGGGAGTCGCGAATAGGCTGCAGCACCTTTTGATGGCCCAGGTGCAAGCCATCGAAGTTCCCGATGGCAACGGCGGTGGGTCGCAAGGTTTGAGCCAGGTCAGAAGTTACGTGCACCGCTTGGGATCCCGAACAACAAACAGCCAATTAACCACTGCCCGACAATCTCTACCAGAGCGGCCAAAGCAAAGCCATCAGCCCACTGAGGCCAACCACAGCCCACAAGCTACGTCGCAGGCGCTGCAACACAGGGTCGATTTGATAGTGGACGATCAGCCGATGCTGCGCCAGCTCCTCTTCCGATTTGGCGTAGATTGCCCCGTCGTACCAGCCGCTTTCTTCGTAGGGAATCCGCGCCTGCGCCAAGCGCCGCCGCACATAGGCCCATCCCAAGTAGAGGTGGAGCAACACCAGGCCGAGCAAGGCATTGGCCCCCAGCACCGTCCCCGAGGCGAAGTGGCCCCATTCCCCAGCAAAGCTGCCCCAGACCAGCGGCGCAACTACCAGGGCAGTCGCTCCCCAAAGGCCGACAAGCCGCTGCACATAGGGGATCCCTTCCAACACCGGCCAGCGAAAAGGAAAAGCTTCTCTCAGCTCTGCATACTGCCGCAGCGGCTGTTGCTCAGCAGGAATGGGATGGGAAGGATCCACCATACAGCCTTAATGTATCTACACAAAATGATACTGGCAGGCCCAGCCCCCCGCCAAGCCCAGGCCAGCCGCAGTTCAACCGAGGGGGGAGAGGAGTATTCTTAATGTTGTATAGAGCGTGGTCACGTTACCTCCGGTTCTACCATGAGCGTCCCAGGCGAATCTGCCGCCACCACCGCCCCCTATGTGATCTTGAGAGAGCCGGACGGCAGCCAGAGGAAGTATGTTCTCGCCGGAGCGGCCGCTTGGACGGTAGGCCGCGATGCGGACAACTCCATTGTCCTCAACGATCCCAGCGTTTCCCGCCAACATGCCCTGCTGCAGTATTTAGATGACCACAGCATCTATCTCATCGATCTGGGCAGCCGCAACGGCTCATTTGTCAACAATCGCCGCATCAGCATTCCCACCCTGCTGCAAGATGGAGATCACCTCACCCTCGGACAATCGCAGCTTGAGTTTCACAGCGGATCCCTAGCCAGCCTAGAACCCAGCTCTGCCGGCAAACCCTCAGACACCTTGGTCCTGCAGACCCGCTGGCTGATCTCGGTGGCCGTAGTTGACGTGCGCGGTTACGGACAACTGACCCAGCAACTGGACGAGCGCCTGCTTTCCCAGGTGATGGGCGACTGGTTCCGGCGCGGCGGCGACATCATCCAGCACCATGGAGGCAGTGTCGATAAATATATCGGTGACGCAATTATGGCCGTCTGGTTCCATGCACCCCAAGCGGATCCCTTACAAGCTGAACA